>JBKDAC010000208.1:0-12485 GCA_046316515.1 Sandaracinobacter sp.
ACCGCCCAGAACCTCCGGAAACTCGCCAAGCTGATCCCAATGCCAGCCCCACAACCAGCACGCTGAGCGCCTCAAACCAGCCAAGAACCTCAGCCGACAACAGCCGCCAACTGACAACCGACTTCTTCAACAGAATCGGGCGGAACCGGCCCGCCCTGTGACGGCGGCGCGGATCCGGGCGCATATCAAGGCGCGCCGCCTGCGCGAGCGCTTCTTTGACCCCGCGCTGTTTGCCGACCCCGTGTGGGACATATTGCTGGATCTGGCCGCATCGAAGTTGGAGGAACGGCCTGTCAGCGTGTCGAGCCTGTGCATCGCGGCCAGCGTTCCCACCACCACGGCGCTGCGCAGCATCAAGGCAATGGTGGAGCGCGGCCTGCTGAAGCGGAACAGCGATCCGGCCGACGCGCGCCGCACCTTCATCGGCATGACGGCCCAGACGGACAGCGCGATGGCGGGCTGCCTGGAGGTGGTGCTGAACACGCCTGGGCTTTGAATGGGGGCCTGTGAACACGGGGCATCCGCTGGCGACAGGCCGGGTTGAAGCGCCTGATAGTTGCGCTTTCTTGTCAGCACGGCAGTTTGTCGCCACGGAAGCCCGCGTCAGACGGAACCGGGAGGGACATGCATGCGGAAAATGGCGATCGTGGGTTCGGGCCCGGCCGGATTCTACACGGCCGAGGGTGCGCTGAAGGCCTTTGGCGATGCGGTGCGGATCGACATCATCGACCGGCTGCCGACCCCCTATGGCCTGATCCGCGCCGGCGTAGCGCCCGACCACCAGTCGATCAAGGCGGTTTCGCGCCGCTATGACGCGGTCGCGACCGATCCCAGGGTGCGCTTCCTGGGCCATGTGTCGATTGGGGAAGACGTGTCGGTGGACGAGCTGACCGGCCTGTATGACGATGTGGTGCTGGCGGTGGGCGCACCGGATGACCGCCCGCTGGGCGTGCCGGGCAGCGAGCTGACGGGCGTGATGGGCTCGGCCGCCTTCGTCGGCTGGTACAATGGCCACCCGGCCTTCAAGGATCTGGATCCGCCGCTGGACGCTGAGGGGGTGGTTGTTGTCGGCAACGGGAATGTGGCGATCGACTGCGCCCGCATCCTGTCGAAGACGGTTGCCGAGCTGCAGGACAGCGACATCGTCAACCATGCGCTGGATCCGCTGTCGCGGTCGTCGGTGAAGCGGGTGCACTTATTGGGGCGGCGCGGGCCGCACCAGGCGAGCTTCACGCTGAAGGAAGTGGGCGAACTGGGCGAACTGGACCGGGCGACCCCGCTGGTGCGGGCCGAGGATTTTCCGCCGGCCGAGGCCGATGCGGCGCTGGAGACCGGGCAGCGGCGGGTGGTGGAGGTGCTGCGCAAGTTCGCGGCTGCCGGGCCCGATGCGGCAAAGCCCGTCACCATCAGCCTGGACTTCTTTCACCGCCCGCTGCGTGTGCTGGGCGACAGTCGTGTGACGGGCCTGGAGGTGATGAAGACCCGGCTGGACGAGGCAGGCCAGGCAGTGGACACGGGCGAGACGGCCGTGATTCCCTGCGGGCTGGGGGTGGCGGCTATCGGCTATCGCACCACGCCCATCCCGGGCGTTCCGTTCGACGAGCGGGCCGGGCGGTTCGTGAACAGCGACGGCCTGATCGCGCCCGGCCTGTGGTGCGTGGGCTGGGCCCGGCGGGGGCCTTCGGGCACGATCGGGACGAACCGGCAGGACGGATTCAGCCTGGTGGAACGGATTGCGGCCACCGCGCCCGCCGGCGGCAAGGCCGGCCGCGCGGGGCTGGATGCGCTGCTGGCGGCGCGCGGCGTCATGGTGGCGAGCTTTGCCGACTGGCAGCGGATCGACGCGCTGGAAGTCGGCCGTGCACGGGCCGGCGCCCCGCGGGAGAAGATCGTGGCGCTGGAGGAACTGCGCTCGGTGTTCGTCGGCTGAGCCTGCGCGTTTCCGCGCTTGACGGGGCGGGAGGGGGCGACTATCCCGCCGCCTCGGTCCGGGGAATAGCTCAGCCTGGTAGAGCACTGTCTTCGGGAGGCAGGGGCCGGAGGTTCGAATCCTCTTTCCCCGACCATTTTCCATGCAAGTCACTGGAAGCGTTCGACTTTGTGCGCTCAGGTGCACAGAGCACGCGCACCAGTGTGCGCATGCCTGTGCGCCGGCGAAAGGTGGGCACCTCTATCAACTCTGCTGATAGCGGCGCCGTAGGGCTGACGAGGCATCGCGACGTGTTTGGTGAGGTCCTGGCGACCGGTTTTGGCCGGTTCTGAGCCGCATTCAAAAGGTCTGGCAAGAAAAGCGGGGCCTTGAAACCCAGCTAGGCGCAGTGGTCATAAAGGAACGCGAACTGAGAAAGATGGCGGTGAAGGTGATCTTCACCGCCTTGCTGATAGACGCCGCGCGCAACCCACCGGTGCGGGCCAGCCGTTTTAGGCTGGCCCGCCCGTGGAACAACGCTAGGCTACTGCAACGTCATGCTGAGGAAGCAGCGGCCAGCCGCGCATGACGAGCCGATCGGTGTCGAAAACTTCCCATCGCTGGATCACATTGCCGCCGCTGTCGATCAAAACGAAGATGTTGAGGAGCCCGTAGGTTGCGAGCGACCAATCTTCCTTCTGCGGCTCGAAGGAGACTTCCTTGAACACAATGGCTTCGTTCTCATCGATGGTGCCGTTCGATGTCATGTGCTCCAGCGTCTTGCTAACGCTGAAGGCTAGCTTGGCAGTACCGCCACCTTTGGTGTGCTGCTTATCGCTCTCTCCCTTCTGCGCAGCGAGTTCCCCGGTGACCTCGCCAGAGATGTTCCATGCGAACGGATCCGTGAGCGTCGTGATGTCTTCCTTGCGCAAGAGCCGACGCGCGGAGATCTGATAGGTGAAACGGGCCCGACCTGACACGTGGGCCACCCCGGGTTGCGGAGTCCCCCGCAGAATATCGTACTGCTGAATATGTCGGAATCGGTACCAGGGGCTGACGCTCGCCTGCGCCAGCGGATCGTTATACCGCGGGTCCCGAACCAGCGCGGACGGCAACACCTGCTCTGCCACCAAGAATTGCGGGCCCGGCTTTGCAGTGCTCGCGTCGGCAGTCAGCATCGGCGGCGCCGGGATGAAATCGGGTTCCTCCGATTGCTGCGGTTCTAGAACCGGCAGCGAGTGGATCGTGGGTAGTCCCGCGAGCGATGCGGGAGCCCCATAACGTTCCAGATAGAAGCGCTGGTCTTCGTTGCCCGAATTTCCCCATCGAACGCCCCAGCCATTGCCGCCGATCGCGACAAACTCATTCCGAGTATGTTCGCGGATGTTGATCCAGCAGGGAAACGGACCGAGGCCGAATCCACCTGAAGCATGATTCGTTAATTCGACGCTGAAGGTCGCTTCATCCTCGGACGAATTGTTTCTGTCTGTCCAGTAGAAGCCTCCCGCTCCGACATGCAGAAAACCTCCCGTACCGACGTTCTGGATTCGATATCTCGTTTCCGATGGCGCCGGTCCGGCTCCAAAGTGCGGCTTTGCAGAGATGAACCATCTCTGCTTGTCGCTAGGTATCCCGTTCGGTCCATCTGCGGCCCAACGCACTACGCGACCATCTGAGCCGGCCGACAGATACTCGTTCCTCGTACCTTCGCGGATCGCAAAGAAATACACTAGCTCCGAGTCTTTGATCATCACGCTCATGCTCACCTCTCACTTTCGATCATGTCAATGTTCACCCCGGTCGGATCGACCGACTGGCGCCATGATCATGCAGGGAACGGTCAGTAAGGCGGTAATCCTCCTGTCTCGCCAGTATCGTCTATCGATCTCACCTTGCGCGATGGTCCTCGCGCAGGTCACTTGGCTTCATACCGAAACGGCGGCGGAAGCCCCGACTGAAGTTCACCGTGTCTAGAATTCCACAGCCAAGTGCGACATCGGCAATCGGAAGGTCTGGCCGCTCTAACAACCGCCGCTTGGCCTCGGCGAAACGTCGATCAGATATAAGCGCTGCGATTCCGCCTGGATCGCTTCCGAATGCTCGGTAGAGCGTTGCCCGGGAGCAGCCTAGGCGACCAGCGAGCCATTCGGGAGAAAGCCGGGGCTCCGAGAGATAGGCTTCGATCAGCGCGAGAGCCGCAGCTCGTAGCGGGTTAGTGCGGCACTGTCCGATGATGAAGCGCGTCAGTGCATGTAGCTGCCCTAGTGCAAAACTTCGGGAGACAGCTGGCAAGCCGGAGGCGTGTCTTCCGAACAGGATCATCTGCTGCCGCCAGAGATTGAACATCGGACTATTCTCGAACATCGCCGTTAATAACGAGGGTGGTAGCTGATGCCCACCGAACGCAACGTGCAAATCTCTGCGCCGCAGCATCAGGTGCAGGCCTGCTCCATGTGTCCAAGCCACGCGTGAAGTAGCTGCTGCGTCATGAACAAATGCCCGGCCACGGTCCGAAGAAATAATTCTATCGCCCTCCGCTTCAGCTTGCCGCAGGCCATCCAGAACTAACCCGACTACAATATGATCGTGACCATCTGAAATTCTGGCAGCGCGAGTTCGAAATCCTTCTATAGAACTGATGTTAAATCTGTAAAACTCAGTCTCGGAATCAACAATTCCCATCCCGTGCGCTTTAAATGCCGCAGCGTCTTCGGGCGGATGTGGATCCCAATCGTAGCAAGCGATATGGCGCCAGTAATCGAAGCCCTCACCTTCGGGAACATCATCGGTCGAAACTTGAATGAGCGAGGGGAGTGCAGGATGTCCGTAATCGGGAGACCAGCGTCCTAGATAGGGCGACCACGCCCAATTTGCATCAACCGACTTGAACTGAGAGCCACAGCTTGCCTTCCCCATGCGAACCCTTCTCTTTCGTATTGCTTGGGCGCCGGTCAGTGATGAGACCTGTGACAGGGTGGCGACACAGATTGAAGGCGCAAATTCGCCTCGCCTTGAAGGCGATTATCTCACTGATTTATCTGGGAAATTGGAGCGGGCGAAGGGATTCGAACCCTCGACTTCAACCTTGGCAAGGTTGCGCTCTACCCCTGAGCTACGCCCGCATCCATGGCATCTTGCAGGTCGCCCGAAAGCACCCTGCCGGGGTGAGGGCGCGGCTCTAGCCGACCATCGGCAGCCTTGCAAGCCCCTTCCATTCACGTTCGCCAATCCCCATATGGGCGGCCAACCGAACCCCAATGCGGAGCAGCACCTTGGCCAGCCTCTCCCCCCCCCAGAACCCTGGCGGAAATCCACTCGGCGGCCTTTCCGCCAACGATCGCGCTGCGGTCGAGGCCTTCCGACGCGATGTTCTCGAGGCTTCGCTCACCGCCGTTGTGATCGTGCGCTTCACTGCAGACTGGTGCGGCCCCTGCAAGCAGCTCGCCCCCATCATCGACAAGGTGATCGCCGAGGTTGGCCAGGGCCGCGCAAAGCAGGTGGTTATCGACATCGATCGCCAGCGCCTGGTCGCCGAACAGTTCCGCATCCAGTCCGTTCCCACCGTCTATGCCTTCCTCGGCGGCCAGCCGGTCGACGGCTTCGTCGGCGTGAAGTCCGAGCGCGAGATCAAGGCCTTCCTCGAGAAGCTGCTGGCCGCAGTCCCCGCAGGCCCGGAAGAAGCCTCGCTCGACAGCCTGGTTGAGGTCGCCACCGGACTGCTCGCCACCGATCCCCAACAGGCCGCCGAGGCCTTCGCCGCCCTCGCCCGTGAAGCGCCCGACCGCCCCGACATCATCGCCGGCTACGCCCGCGCCCTCCTCGCGCTGGGCCAGCCCGATGGCGCAGAGGCCGCGCTCGCAGCGCTTCCCGCCGACAGCAAGGACCAGGCCGTCCTCCAGGCCCGCGCTGCCCTTGATCTCGCGAAATCGGCCGCGCCCGCGGGCGAACTCGCCGCCCTGGAAGCCCGAATTGCTGCAGATCCGGCCGACCACCCCGCCCGGATTGAGCTCGCCAATGCCCTCTTCGCCGCCGGCCAGCGCGACGCCGCGGCAGACCAGCTGCTCGCGGCAATCGCTGCCGATCGCGAATGGAACGAAGGCCAGGCGCGTGCCCAGCTGCTGAAATTCATCGACGCCGCCGGCTTCGGCGACCCTTGGTCGGTTGCCACCCGCCGCCGGCTGTCGCAGATCCTCTTCGCCTGACATGTCGAACCAGCCCCTCGCCAGCCTCGCCGATCTCCCCATCCGGGTCCGGCTTTTCCCGCTGGCAGGGGCCATCCTGCTGCCGCGCGCGGTGATGCCGCTCAACATCTTCGAGCCGCGCTACCTGGAAATGGTCCGCGACGCGATGGCATCCGATCAGATGATCGCCCTCGTCCAGCCCCGCCACGACCAGGATGACGACAGCGACAAGCCCGCGCTTTATGGCGTGGGTGCCGTCGGCCGCATTACCCAGTACAGCGAAACCGGCGACGGCCGCTTCCTGATCGCACTCACCGGCATGGCGCGCTTCCGCCTGGTGCAGGAACTGCCCGCCGCCACCAGCTATCGCCAGGCCGAGGTCGAGTATGCCCCCTACGCGTCCGACTGGAGCCCGGCCGACCCTCTCGCCGCCACCGCGCGCGCCCACCTCGAATCCACCCTCAAGACCTATCTCGAGGCGCAGGGCCTGTCCGCCGACTGGGAGGCCGTGAAAAGCGCCGACGACGAAAGCCTCGTCAACACCCTGTCGGTCGTCTGCCCCTTCGCCAGCGCCGAACGCCAGGCCCTCCTGCAGGCACTCACGCTCCCCGACAGGGCCTCGACCCTGTCGACCCTGATGGCCTTCGCGCAAGGGTCGCCGACGGACATGACTGTGCAATAACCCCGAGCCATTTGGCATAATTCAAGGGGCAGCGCCCGTTGCGCCCTTCAGCCAAGCTCGCCTTTGAGAAGGGGAGGCAAATCCCCCGCCTCTCCGCGCGCAACCGTCATGAACGCCTTCCTGAGCGGCGGCACCCGGTTCACGATCCCCAGCCCCGTCGCCCGCACCTGCGTCGCCAGTTCGCCCCGCACCCCGAACAGCCGCGCCAGCGTGTCGGTCGCGAATGCCACGCTGCTGTTGTCCGATCGCCGCCACCGCTCGTACCGGCGCGCAACGTCCGGATGCCCCAGATCCAGCCCCAGCCGTGCCGAGCTCGACAGCACCTCGGCCAGGGCCGCCACATCGCGCAGCCCCATGTTCAGCCCCTGCCCCGCAATCGGGTGGATGCCGTGCGCCGCATCCCCCACCAGGATCAGCCGCTCCGCCCAGTATCGCTCGGCATGCTGCAGGTTCAGCGGATAGCTTTGCAAGGGCGCAATCAGCTCCAGCCGGCCCAGGAACCCGGCCATGCGCTTTTCGGCCTCGGCCGCGACAGCGCGGGGGCTCAGCGCCAGCACGCCTTCTGCATCCCGCCGCCGCACGGTCCACACCAGCGCAGACCGGTGCCGAACCGCGCCATCTTCCACATAATCCGTCATCGGCAGCTGCGCGAACGGCCCGTCCGAATAGAAGAGCTCAGAGGCGACATGCTGGTGCGGCTTTTCGTGGCGCAGCATGGTGACGATCGCCGTCCCGTCATACTGCCACTCCGACAGGCGGATGCCGGCCTCGGCCCGCAGAGAGGATTTCCGCCCGTCGCAGGCCAGCACCACCGGCGCCCGCAGCACCCGCCCATCGGCCAGCTCCACTTCGGCCCGATGGCTCCCCCGAACCACGCGGCTGATGGAGGCCGGCGCCAGCAGGGTCACCAGCGGCGTCGCGCGCACCTTTGCCAGCATCGCATGCCTGAGCGCCCGGTTTTCCAGCATGATGCCCAGCGGCTCGCCGGGATCCACCTCGGCACTGTCGAAGTGCAGGAAGCGCGGGTCCAGCCCGTCGGTCACGCGGATCGCCCGAATCGCACAGCCCTCGCTGTCCAGCAGGTCGCCGACCCCCAGCGCCCGCAGCATGCGCGCACTGGCCGAGGCAATCGCCGAGGCGCGGCCATCAAACCCCGGCGCCAGGTGCGCATCCGGGTCGGCGCGCTCCACCACCGCCACCGAAAGCTCGTGCGTCGCCAGCGCCAACGCCAACGTCTGCCCCACCAGGCCGCCCCCCACCAGGATGCAGTCGAAGGATGCGGGCGCGGTTCGGTCGGTCATGATCCACCGATAGCGCGCCGACACGCCGGCCCCAACCCCCTACGGCGCCGCACCCGCACACCCATTATGCCCACTTTTCGGGCAGCGCCACAGCAGGGGCCCCTGGCTGCTGAATTTCTGGGCAATTCCGATCGCCCGAAAGCCGCTTCCGCCATTTTTCATCAAGGGAAACCCACTTGGCACGCCACTTGAATATAAGTTGTCAGGCGCCTTCGGGCTCCTGTGCTCGCTTCGGGACTTCCCAGTCCTCCCCTTCCAGGCCCGGAACCACCCCAAGGTTCCGGGCCGTTTTTCTGCCCGGGCGCCGGAACACATCCTGCCCCACCGGCCCCGCGCCGTGACTCCCCGGCCACAGCGGCGCACAAAGGGGGAACAGACTCTTGACCGCCGGACTTCTCCGCAGGCACAAGTGCCACAGGAATGCGCAGCGGACGTGATGCACGCCGCCGCGCGCGGGAGCTCGCCCTTGGCAACGACCTACCAGTCCTTGATGGACGGCGCCCCCTGGCGCCGGAACGCGCACAGCCCCCGGCAGGGGGATGGTCCCGGCGGCGCTGCCGGCGTCCTCGCCCGCATCACTGCCTTCGGCCGCACGGCACTGCGCGTCCTCGCGGGGCTCGCCATTCTCGCCATCGGTCTCACGCTCGCGGCCAGCCTCCTCTCGCATGATCCGGCCGATCCGTCGCTCAACAGCGTCACCTCGGCCGCGCCCCGCAACCTCGTCGGCACGCCGGGGGCCTGGGTGTCCGATCTGCTGCTGCAGGGCTTTGGCCTCGCATCCGCCCTGCTGGTGCCCCTGTTCCTGGTTGCCGGCGCGCGGATCGTTGCCGGCCATGCGCCCGGCCGCCTGCGCCGCGGCGCGCTCCTGTCGTTCGCCGCCACACTGCTCGGCGCCATCGCGCTCGGGCTCGCCTGGCCGGCCCCGGTCGGCAGCCTCGATGCGGGCGCCGGCGGTGTCGTCGGCTTGGCCGCCGCGCGGCTCGCCTCCGGCCTTCCCTGGCCCGCCGGCTTCGATCCCGCGGTTGGTGCGCTCGGCATCTCGGCGCTCTTCGCCATGGCCAGCTTCGCGGCCCTTGCCTTCGCGCTGGAACTCCGCCGCGCCGAACTCGCCGCCCTCTTCGGCCTCTTCACCCCGCGCGGCGCCGCAGCGGAAGACCGCGATGCCCCCTGGGACGACAGCGAGGACGACACCCCGGCTGCGCGCCCGAACATCCGCGTGGCACGCCCCAACCCGCTCCCCCCGGCAGAGGCCGAGCCCGAGGCAACCCAGCGCCGCATCGCAGGCCCGGCCCCCAGGCCCCAACCACCCAAAAAGGCGCCCGACGCCCAGCACAGCCTCGATCTGGGCGATCGCGCTGATCTTCCGCCGCTTTCCCTGCTGAAGCCCCCGCCGAAGGGCGGCTCGGGCCAGGTGGACGAGGCCGCGCTTGAACAGAATGCCCGCTTGCTGGAGGCCGTGCTCGACGATTATGGCGTGAAGGGCCGCATCGTGGGCCTCGCCCAGGGCCCCGTCGTCACGCTCTACGAACTCGAACCCGCGCCGGGCATCAAGGCCAGCCGCGTGATCGGGCTGGCCGACGACATTGCCCGCTCGATGAGCGCGGTCAGCGCCCGCGTCGCCGTCATCCCCGGCCGCACCGTGATCGGGATCGAGCTTCCCAACATGCGCCGCGAGATGGTGGCACTCTCCGAACTGGTCGCGGCAGAGGCGTTCCACGCATCCGCCGGCACCCTGCCGATGATCCTGGGCAAGGATATCTCCGGCAACCCGGTCGTCGCCGATCTGGCGCCCATGCCCCACCTGCTGATCGCGGGCACCACCGGCTCGGGCAAGTCGGTTGGCCTCAACGCCATGATCCTGTCGCTGCTCTACCGGCTGCGGCCGGATCAGTGCCGGATGATCATGATCGATCCCAAGATGCTGGAACTCAGCGTCTACGACGATATCCCCCACCTGCTCGCCCCCGTGGTCACCCAGCCCGAAAAGGCCATCCGCGCCTTGAAATGGGCGGTCGAGCAGATGGAAGACCGCTACCGCAACATGGCGCACATCAATGTGCGCTCGCTGTCGGGGTTCAACGAAAAGGTGCGCGAGGCGCAGAAGGCCGGCCAGCCCTTCGTGAAGCGTGTGCAGACCGGCTGGGACGCCGAAGGCCGCCCCGAGTTCGAGGATATCACCCTCCCCCTGGAACCGCTGCCCCTGATCGTGGTCGTGGTCGACGAGCTCGCCGACCTGATGATGACGGCCGGCAAGGAGGTCGAATTCCTGATCCAGCGCCTCGCGCAGAAGGCGCGCGCGGCCGGCATCCACCTCATCATGGCAACCCAGCGCCCGTCGGTCGACGTCATCACCGGCGTCATCAAGGCGAACCTCCCCACCCGGATCAGCTTCCAGGTGACCAGCAAGATCGACAGCCGCACGATCCTGGGCGAAATGGGCGCCGAGCAGCTGCTGGGGAAGGGCGACATGCTCTATATGCCCGGCGGCAAGCAGGTCATCCGCGTCCACGGCCCCTTCGTCTCCGACGAAGAGGTGGAAGCCGTCGCCAAACACTGGAAGGCGCAAGGCGCGCCCGACTATGTCAGCAGCGTCACCGAGGAACCCGAAGGCCCCGACGGCTTCGAAGGCACCGGCGCCCAGCGCGGCGAAGGCAAGATGGCCGTCACCGGCGACGGCGACCTCCTCAATCAAGCCGTCCAGGTCGTCGCCACCAGCCGCAAGGCCACCATCAGCTACCTCCAGCGCCAGCTGAGGATCGGCTACAACAGCGCCGCCCGCCTCATCGACCAGATGGAGGAAATGGGGCTGGTCTCATCACCCGACCATGTGGGGCGACGGGAAGTGTTGATGGACGAGGCTGGAAATCGGCTGTGAGTCAGCGCACAGCGCTGACTCACAGACTCGATTGAAGGCCCGGCCGGCGGGGCGTTGGCATGCAGGCCAACGAGCCCGTCCGACGAGCGGGCTTGGCCCGCAACCCTTTGTCTTTTCTGGTTTGGCCGGACTCGCAGGCTCTGCCTGCGGCAGGCACTTGGAACTTTCCCCCGAAAGCGCCATTCTCTCCTCCACATGACCCCACGCGAACGCATTGCCCAACAGGTTCGCCGCCAGTTCGCGGAGCCCGGTGCCGCGCGCCCAACCGTCACCCCCGCTGCGCCCGATCAGCGGCTCCTTCCCGAAGGCAGCCTCTGCTTCGACATCCACGCCGACGTCACCACCATGATGATCGGCGGCATCTCCTCCCTCCTGCTCCAGATGCTGCACCCCAAGGCGCTGGCCGGCGTCTGGGATTTCTCCAACTTCCGCACCGACATGGGTGGCCGCCTGCGCCGCACCGCCGCCTTCATCGCCGTCACCACCTATGGCGAACGCGATGCTGCCGAAGCCTCCATCGCCCGGGTCCGCCGCATCCACGCACAGGTTGGCGGCCAACTTCCCGATGGCACCCCCTACAAGGCCGACGACCCGCAACTGCTCGCCTTCGTGGGCGTGACCGAGGCGCTCGGCTTTCTGGCCGCCTGGGTCCGCTACCGCGATCCGCTGATGCTGCTGAAGAACCAGGATCGCTACATCGCCGAAATGGCCCGTGTCTCCCGCCTGCTGGGCGCCGATCTGATGCCGGAAACCCGGCGCGCGGCCGAACGATTCCTGCTCGATGTTCGCCCCCAGCTGAAGGTCGACAGCCGCACCCGCGACGTGTCGCGCCTGATCCTGTCGGCGCCGCCGCCAACCCCCTCCATGGCGCCGGCCCAGCGCCTGCTGATCGAGGCCGGGGTCGACCTGCTGCCGGGCTGGGCCCGGCGGATGCACGGGCTTTCAGGTGCCGGGGTCCGCACCCCGCTGCTCCGCGTCGGCGCCGGCGGCATGGGTGCCGTGCTCAGATGGGCGCTCAGCGCGCCGAGACCGGCGCAGGTTTAGGCGCATAAAACAACCGAAATGTCATGTTTTGATGCTGAGAACGCACTCCATCGTCGCCCCGGGCTTGACCCGGGGTCCAGCTGTTCTTCGGCACATTCTCGTGCACGAATCTGGCCTAAACATCTGAAATAGATGAAAATAGGATTATTCCACGTGGAATATTTCGATCGATAAAAATAACCATTTCGGCATCAATCGGCCGGCGGCAAAGCCGCCGAGTCCGCTCAGGAAAGAACCGAAACAAAAAAAGACAGAAAAAGCGCGGGCAAAGCCCGCGCGTTGGACACGCAAAAAGGGCAGGGAATGTCCCCGCCCTTTTTGCGTGCCGGCCGTGCCTGCGGCGAGTCTGCGGATTAGAGCGTTTTCCGACCCATTTGAATCTGCTGGGATTCCCAAGGGCGTGAAAGTCTGATTCAGGATGCTGGCTGGAGATGGAGGCCGGCATGGATGGGCAGACCGCTTTCGATGGATCTTCGCTCGCGGACGTTGGCGG
>JBKDAC010000209.1:0-546 GCA_046316515.1 Sandaracinobacter sp.
ACCCGCTCAGCCGGGGCCTTCGCTGGCGATTTTTTCAAGGAGGGTTGGGGCTTCATCTTCGTTCCTTCGTCACTACGACGAAGCCCCAACCCTCCTCAAATCACAACCTCAAATCTGTGCCATTGGTGCTGACGGGGGACATTTTGCATCATTGCAGCGGCTGCTCTGGGAGCATTGGTAGGACTGTTGACCGGTGCAATTGCGCTCTAGCCCTTGTTATTCATGAGCCTTTCCGGCGGGGCTTTGCCAGCGCGGGTTTGCGGTTTGGCGACGGACACGGGACGCATTTATTGGTGGCGCGGGGAACGGCCCGATTTCGGGTGTTTTTGGTGTTACGTGGACAGGGCGTGATCGGCGGCATGGTCGCGACGGCTATAGGCTGGCAGCGCGCAAGGTGAGGGCGACGTGGCTGAACAGCGCGGAACAGCGCGGAACAGCGCCGCATCGGGGCAGGCACTGGCGAACTCGGCGGTCCTGAGCGCTGCGGTTTGCGGCAGCGCCTGGCGTAGGCTCCACATCAACCAGTAGGCGGCGCTGTGCAGGAAC
>JBKDAC010000210.1:0-1404 GCA_046316515.1 Sandaracinobacter sp.
GGCGCGCGGGGGCGCGCACCCCACCCCGGGGGGGGGGGGGGGGGGGGGGGGGGGTGTTGGGGGGGGGGGGGGGGGGGGGGGCCGCGGGTTCACGCTGGCGCCGCTGCTGGCAGAGCATGTGGCGGCGCTTGTGCTTGGCGCGCCCTCGCCCTTGCCGGCGGCTATGGCGCGGTTGGTGGATCCGGCGCGGCTGAGCCCCGCGCCCAGGGCGGGTGGCGGAGATGTTCGGCGAGATAGTCCATCAGCAGGCGCACCCTGAGCGGGCGCAGCGGGCTTGGCGGGGTGAGGAGGTAGAGGCTGAGCGGAGGCGGGCGCCAGTCGGGCAGCAGGGCTTCGAGCCGGCCGTCGGCCAGCGCCTCGGCCGCGACGAAATCGGGCTGGAGCGAGATGCCGAGACCCGCGATCGTGGCGGGCTGGAGAGCGGCGCCGCTGTTGGCGCGGAGCGATCCGCCGACGGTGACACTGTACTGGCTGCTGCCGGGGCCGGCGAAGTGCCAGACATTGGGGGGCGTGACGTTGGTGTAGATGAGGCAGTTGTGGCGGGCGAGGTCTGCCGGGTGGTGGGGGCGGCCGGCGCGGGCGAGATAGGCCGGACTTGCGACCGGCATGCGTTCCACCGCGCACAGGCGGCGGGCGATGAGGCTGCTGTCGGCGAGCTGGCCGATGCGGAGCACGATGTCGAAGCCGGCCGCGACGATGTCGATCTTGGCGTCGTCGAAATCGAGATCGATCGAGACCTGCGGGTGGGCGGCGAGGAAGGCCGACAGGAAGGGCGCGATATGGGCGCGGCCGAAGTCCAGCGGGGCAGCGAGGCGGATCGGGCCGGCGGGCGTGGTGGTGGCTTCGCCGAGCCGTTCTTCCATCGTCTGGGCGGCGGCGACGAGGGCCTGGGCTTCGCCCAGCGCCTCTTGCCCCAGCGTCGAGAGGGAGAGGCGCCGGGAGGTGCGGTGGAAGAGGGCGGCGCCCAGCCGCGCTTCGAGCCGGGCAACCGCGCGGGAGACGGTGGGTACCGAGAGGCCGCGGGCGCGGGCGGCGGCGGCGAAGCTGCCGGTTTCGGCAACGGCTGCGAAGAGATCCCATGCTTCGAAATCCGGAACAGTCATTTTCTGCAAGGATGCCTTTCCATTGTTGCACTTTTCTAGATTCTTTGCAGCGCTATGTGAAGGGGCGTTCCTTTGAGAGGAGACAATCGATGATCGAAGTTCGTCCCTTTGCGACCCTGGGTGCCGCCAACCATGGCTGGCTGGATGCCCACCATCATTTCAGCTTTGCCAATTATCACGATCCCCGCCGCATGGGCTGGGGCGCGATCCGGGTGTGGAACGATGACATCATCGCGCCGCGCTCGGGCTTTCCGCCGCACCCGCACCGCGACATGGAGATCATCACGGTGATGGTGGAGGG
>JBKDAC010000211.1:0-2185 GCA_046316515.1 Sandaracinobacter sp.
GCATCGGCCGCTGCCGCCGCCGCGGGCCGGAGAAGCTGCCGAAGATGCGCGCCCGCCATCAGCGCATGCGCCCCGCCGCTGCCGATGACGGGCCGGGTTTCCGCCAGGATCTGCGCAATCGCCGCGCGCCGCGCCGCCGCCTCGCCGGCCGCCCGCGCGGCGGTCGCAAGGCCGATTTCCGCCTGCGCCACATCGGCCTCGGCGCGGGCCGCAAACCGCGACAGCCGGCGCATGCGGATCCGGTCCCGGCTCATGGCGCACCCCACCCGGCGCACAGGGCTGCGGCCGCGTCGGCAAAGGCCACCTGCGCGGCCTGCTCCTGCTGCACGAAGGCCTCCAGTTCTGCCCGCCGGTCCAGCGCGCGGTCCACTGCCGGATCATTGCCGCGCACATGGGCGCCCATCGCCACCAGGTCCTGGTTCGCCTCGGCCAGCGCCAGCTCGCGCCGGAAGGCCAGTGCGGCGGCTGCATGATCGGGCGGAACGCAGGCCGTCATGGTCCGGCTCAGCGACTGGCCCAGGTCGATCGCCGGGAAACGGCCCCGCGCCGCAATCGCCCGGTCCAGAACGATATGCCCGTCCAGCACGCCCCGCGCAGTATCCACCACCGGATCGGCGATCGTGTCGTCCCCGTCGGCCAGCACCGTCATCACCGCCGTCACCGCGCCGCCCGACCGGCTGTCGTTCCCTGCCCGCTCCACCAGCCGGGGAATCAGCGCCAGGGCAGAGGGCGGATAGCCGCGAACGCCCGCCGGCTCGCCGGCCGCAAGCCCGATCTCGCGCTGCGCCTGCGCCACCCGCGTCAGGCTGTCGACCAGCAGGAGCACATGCAGCCCCCGGCTCCGCAGCGCCTCGGCCGCCGCAAAGGCGGCTAGGCAGCCGCGCACGCGCGCCGGCGCCGCCGCATCCGCCGGCACGGCCACCACATGGGTGCGCGCCCGGTCGGCCCGCCCCATCTCGCCCACGAAGCCGCTGATCTCGCGCCCCCGCTCGCCCACCAGGGCCACCACCACGCAGTCCACCTCAACGCCGCGCACCAGCTGGTGCAGCAGCACCGACTTGCCCACCCCGCTGCCCGCGATCAGCCCCACGCGCTGGCCGCGCCCCAGCGTCAGCAGGGCATCGACCGCCCGCACGCCCGTCGGCATGGCAACATCCACATTTCCCCGGTCCAGCGGCGCCAGGGGCTGCCCGGCCAGAGGCCAGCGCCCGGCGCCGCGGATCGGCCCCAGCCCGTCGATCGGCGCGCCCATCGCATCCGTCACCCGCCCCAGCAGCGCGGAGCCGACCGGTGCATCGCCCGCCACCCCTTGCAACCAGGCCGCAGCACCCGGCCGCACCGCGCCGCTCGCCAGCGCCATCAGCAACAGGCAGCCCTCGCGAAAGCCGATCACTTCGGCAGACATGGGGGCGCCGCCCGTCTCTACCGAAAGGATCGCCCGCATCGGCGCATCCAGCCCCACGGCCGTCAGCAGCAGGCCTTCGGCAGACCGGATCCGCCCCCCCGCCAAGGGCGCAAGCACCGTCTGGTCCAGGGTGCGCACAGCCCGTTCCAGCGCCGCGGCGATCATTGCCCGTCCTCCAGCGCAGCGCGCAGCCGGTCGAACCGCAGCGCCAGCCCCGCGCCGGACAGGGCGGCACCCTGTTCGGCAACCACTGTCCCGGCCGTCAGGCTGTCGTCGGCTTCCAGCCGCCAGCCGCCGGGCAGCGGCGGCGCCAGCGCCTGGTCGGCGTGCGACAGGAGCACCGTCCCTCCCTCCCCCGCCGGCAGGCCCGACAGCGCCGCGCCCGGCTGGCGGCGGAGCTGGGGGCGGCACGGGCGGCGCAGGCAGAGCCCGTGGCGGAGCAGGCCGATCTGGCGGCGGCGATGGGGTCGGCGTTGGAGGCGCGCTTTGCCGATGCGGTGGCGGTGCTGGGCCTGGCTGTTGCGCGCCACGTGCTGGCCGCCGAGCCGGGCACGACCCTCGAAACCGTGCGGGCGCTGGTGGCCGAGGCGCTGTCGGGCCTGCCGGCGGGGGAGGGCGGGACGGTGCGCCTGTCGCCCGCCGACATGGCGCTGGCGCCGCCGCGGCCCGGCCCCTGGCCGCTGGACGCCGACGACAGCCTGACGGCCGGGCCAGGGGTTGCCTCCCGGGGGGCCGCCCAGTCAGGCGCGGCGCTGGCGGGGCGGTGGGACCGGCTCCGCG
>JBKDAC010000212.1:0-984 GCA_046316515.1 Sandaracinobacter sp.
AAGGGCGATTGCCGACAGCCGGATCGCGTAGGTGGTGAGGATGAGGAAGTGGCTGTCGGCGTCCAGCAGCTTCGTGCAGTCGGCCAGCAGGGCCGGCAGGTCGGCAGTCAGGTCCCACACCTCGCCTTCGGGACCGCGGCCAAACTTGGGCGGATCCAGCAGGATCGCATCATAGCGGCGGCCGCGGCGAACTTCGCGGGCGGCGAACTTGCGGGCATCTTCGGTGATCCAGCGGATGGGCCTGTCCGACAGGCCCGACAGCGCCGCATTGGCCCGCGCCTGTTCGACCGCCTTCTTGCTGGCATCGACGTGCACGACCCGGCAGCCGGCCTGTGCGGCGACCAGGCTTCCGACGCCGGTGTAGCCGAAGAGGTTCAGCACCTCGGCGCCTTCGGGCAGGGCCGAGAGCCGGGCCCAATGAGGGGCCATGTCGGGGAAGAAGCCGAGGTGGCGAAAGGGCGTGCACTGGGCGTGCAGCTTCACGCCGGCCTGTTCGATGGGCCAGGAAGGCGGGACGCTCTCGGACAGGCGCCAGCGGCCACCGCCCTCCTCGTCGCTGCCGCCCACGAACTCGCCATCGGCTTGCCAGTCGGCGGCGGCGGGCGCCCACATGGCCTGGGGCTCGGGGCGGATGAAGCGATACGGGCCGCAGCGTTCCAGCTTGCGGCCATGGCCGCTGTCCAGAAGGCCGAAGTCGGCGGTAGGCTCGGCGACCAGCGTCTCGAGGCTGCCCGTCATGCCGCGAGCTTTGCTGCCTTCGGGCCGACGGCGGCCAGCGCCGGGGGTGTGGCCAGCATGGCGGCGCCGGCCGCGCGGGCCGGTTCCACCGTGACGGCGTCAAGCGCGGCGACCACCTCGGCCGCCGGCAGCACCCGGCCGTGCACCAGCAGCGAACGGCCCAGCCAATCGGCCCGGCCATAGGCGCTTTCCAGCCCCATCAGCAGGCCGGTCTTCATCTGTGCGCGCGCCCGGTCCAGCTCGGCC
>JBKDAC010000213.1:0-1594 GCA_046316515.1 Sandaracinobacter sp.
GCCCCCAGGGCGAGCGCCTGAAGGGCGCCGGCGAACAGCAGGGCCCCGACACCCAGCAGCAGCGGCGCCCACCGCCCGCGCGGCCACAGGGCGAGGCAAGCGAGCACCGCGACCGCGTGCGGCAGCTGGAAGCGGGTTGCCGTCTCCAGCCAGTCCTTCGCCTGGGGGTCGCTGATGGCGTGGGCGCCGAACGCGCCGAGCCCCACTGCCAGCAGCCCGTTCAGCGCCGCAATCGCCAGCAGCAGCCTCTGCCCTTTCATGTCGTCCGCCCCCTTGATTTGCCGCGACGCCAGGCTCTTAGCGTGCCTTCGCAAACGGCAAGCGGCACCAGCCAGGTGAGCCACACGACCGCGGCATCCCCGCCTTCGCCCAGCATGTCCCCGATGCCGGCCCTCTGCACGATCCGGCACAGAACAAAGCTCCAGGTCAGCACATAGCTGCGGATCATCCAGTCGATGTGCGCGCGCCACTTCCTCTGCGCGCCTGTCCGCCACCCCATCGACGCGCATAGGGTCCAGCCCAGCGCCAGCAGGCTGGTAGAGACCGCAATCGACATATTTCCGTGCGGGTTCTGCCAGTTCACCGCGAGCGCGGCGAGCGCAGCCGTATAGCCGGCGCCGATATAGGTGCAGCCGATGTGGCGGTGCCATTCGAACCCGCGCCGTGTCTGCCCGACATAGAGGTTCAGCGGTGCCGTGATCAGCATGACGGCACCGGTGATCGTGTGGAGGCTGACCCAGCCCCAGTGGCCTGCATGCTGCGGCTTTACCTGCGCCGTCAGCGCCGGCCAGACGATAACGGCGAAGACGAAGGCCGAACTGATCCCGGCCAGCAGCAGCAACGCCGCCCCCAGCGGAGGCATCGGCAAGGTGCGAGGGGCGGACGGCATTGGCCGGAATCATAGGCATGCCGACCCCTGCCAGCAAGCAAGGCCGGTGCCGCAGGGCAGGGGCCCGAACTGGGCGGCGTGCTGATCAGTGATCGGATTGGCCTGTGAGATGGTGGCCTGTGAGATGGTGGCTGGGCGGGCTGCGCGGGGTCGAAAGGTCAGGAAGGTCAGGGGGATTCAGGGGCGCGGGCGTGCGCATGTGCTCGCGCGTGCACCCGCGCGTGTGCGTGTGCACGTGAGGGGTGGCGGGTTGGGCGAGGTGATCCGGCAGATGGTCGTCTTCGGATTCTGCCCGTGACATGTCTGTGAGGCCTGCGCAGGCCTGGAAGACCGCTTCGCCGTTGGGCAGGCGGGTGGCGTTGCGGGGGCGGAGGCGATCAACGGCCCACATCAGCAGCTTGTCGGAGGGGGCGACCTGTTCGCCGACGAGTTCCCCATTCTTCCAATATTGGCGGGTGGAGCCGTTGAGGGCGCGATCCAGCGCGACGCCGAGGAGATGGGCGCCGGCGGCCTGCAGGGCGGTATCCCAGGCGCGGCAGAAACTGTCTGCGCCGGGGCGGGCGCGCAGGCGCCAGGCGGAGGCTTCGGACATGCCGACCGAGCGGGCGGCGGCGGCGACCGAGCCGTAGGCGGCCAGATGGCGGAGGAAGGCGAACTGCTTTTCGATTGTCCAGCCGGCGATGTGCTTGCGGGTGGGGGCGGGGG
>JBKDAC010000214.1:0-2050 GCA_046316515.1 Sandaracinobacter sp.
CGGCTCCGTGCCGGCGGCCGCCTCCGGCCTAGAAGCTGAATCGAGCAGTCAGCCGGACATCCCGGCCCGGCAGCGGCGCGAAGTCCTTCAGGAAGCTGGTGTGCCGCCGGGCGTCGACGTCGAAGATGTTGTTGACGCTCAGGATCAGCGCAGTCGGGTTCTCGTCGCCGAACGGCGGCCAGGCGGCGGATGCATTGACCAGCGTATAGGCGGGCGTCTCCGTCTCGAAGGTCGCCACCCGGTCTGCGCGGGTCACATGCTCCACCTCGACCCGGCCGCCGAATGCGCCGCCATTGGCCTCGAGGCCGCCGATGAAACGCAGCGAGGGAATACGCGGCACGCGGCCCTGGCCGCCCAGCAGGTCGGCGCGGACGAAGTCGGCAAGGCCGGTCACGTCGATCGCGGTGTCGCCGAAGCGGGTGACCGTGACTGCGCCCTCGGCCTCGAAGCCCCAGAAGCGGCTGTCGCCCTGGGTGTAAAGGAAGACAGGAAGATCATCTTCCTTGCGGTCGGTGGGCGCCAGATAGATGAAATCATAGAAGCGGTTGAAGAAGCCGGACAGTTCCAGCCGCCACCCCTCGCCGCGGCCGCGCAGAACGGCTTCGGCGCCCAGGCTGCGCTCCTTATCGAAATCGGGATTGCCGATTTCGAAGGCGTTGGTGGCCGCATGTGCCCCATTGGCGAACAGTTCCTCGGCCGCAGGGGCACGTTCCGTGTACGCGATGCTGCCTGACAGGCGGAACGCCTCGCCCAGCGCTACCGAGGCGCCGACGGAGCCCGAGAAGGCATCGAAGCTGCGGCGGATGCCCAGCGGAGCCGAACTGACATTGGTGTGCTCGTAGCGGGCGCCGAACTCCAGGCCATAGCCGCCCATGTCGAAGCTCTGCAGGGTGAACAGGCCCAGCTGGTCGGTCTGGTTCAGCGGGATATAGGCTTCCTCGCCGCTTGCCTCGAACCGGCGGCTCATGACCTGGGCGCCGGTTGCCCCCTTCCAGCCGTCCCGCTCGGTCTGGACAGCCTCGACCCGGGCTTCCAACGCGTTCGAGGTGAAGGTCGTGCCGATGTCGCCGTTCGGCTCGACCTCGTCGTGGACATAATCGGCCCAGCCAAAGCGGAACTTTACGGATTCGATGAGATTGCCGCCGACGATGGCCTCGGCCCGGGCGTCGATGCGGGTCTGCCGCATGTCGAGACGGATTTCCGCGCCGCCCTTGCCGCCCATCTCGCGCGAGATGCCATCGGCGCTCAGGTCATCGTCGTCGAGAGAAAGGGTCGGTGGAATGCCGTAGTTGGACTCCAGCCGCGAGACCGAGATCCCCATGTTGCCGCGGTCTCCGATCCACGACACGCCACCGGCCACTTCCCAGGTCTCGGCATCGCTGTTGTCGACCCGTCCGCGCTTTTCCGAATCCTCGGCAACCTCGCCGCCAATCGCCTCGGCCGCCTCGCGGATGTCGCGCGAAAAGACATAGCCGCCGGCGCGATAATCGCCGGTCTTCAGCCAGCTGCCGTCGGCATGGGCCACCAGCCCGCTCTTGCCGAGCGGAACATCCACGCTGCCCGAAATGGAGCGCTCGTCATTCACGCTCGCCAGCGTGCCGATGGCATCGATGTGCGCGAACTCCTCGGGGATTTCGCGCGCAATGCGGCGGTCGGTCACGTTCACGACACCGCCTATGGCACCCGACCCATAGAGCAGGCTGGCCGGCCCGCGGATGATCTCGATGCGCGTCGCGTTCAGTGGGTTGATGGCGACCGCATGGTCGACCGAGGTGTTGGAGACGTCGAAGCTGCCGATGCCGTCGGTCAGGATGCGCACCCGCTCGCCATCGAAGCCGCGCAGGATGGGGCGGCTGGCGTTGGGGCCGAAGAAGGTGGCCGTGACGCCGGGCTGGCGGGCCAATGTTTCGCCGATGGTGCCGCGGACCTCACGCGTCAGCGCCTCGCCCTCCAGCACGCCCACCGCGGTCGGCAGGGCGAAGCGCTCGCGCTAGAACGGGGCAGTGACGATGATGTCGGGGCCGATGGTGCCGTGCACATCCTCGCCGGC
>JBKDAC010000215.1:0-6250 GCA_046316515.1 Sandaracinobacter sp.
GCATCGCGGCCATCAGGCCGCGATGCCGTGGCAATGCTTGAACTTTTTCCCGCTACCGCAGGGGCACAGCGGGTTGCGCGCCACCGTGCGCTGCCAGGTTTCCGGATCGGCGGCCACGAACTCGGGGCCGAACAGGTGGGCGACACTCTCGGCGACCTCCAGCTCGTCGGGCGACAGGGCATCGCCCATGGCAAACACGCCAGGCACCGAAGAAGCGCCGCCATCGGAGAAGGTAAAGGCAGGCAGGCCATCCGACGGCAGCGAAGGGCCGCCATCCAGCTTCAGGAAGTCGGGCAGGTCCGGCATCGGCGTGGGCTCGGGCATGCGGAAGTCGGCGAAGGCCAGCATCCGCGTCACATCCTCGCGCACGTTCCTCAGCATCCGCTCGAACAGGGCAAAGGCCTCGGCCTTGTACTCGTTCAGCGGCTGCTTCTGCGCGTAGGCGCGCAGGTGCACCACCTGGCGCAGCGCATCGAGCGTCGCCAGATGCTCCTTCCAGTAATGATCCAGGCTCTGCAGCAGGATCTGCTTTTCCATCTGGATCCAGTTCTCGTCCGGGATGCCGGCCTGCTTGCCTTCCATCACCTCGTCGAGCCGGGCGTTCAGCCGATCAATGAAGAGCTCCTGGTCGACAGCCACTTCCTTCACCCATTCGTCCAGCGGCAGGTCCAGGTTGAGCTGGGTGGTGACATCGGTCTTCAGGCCCTCGATATCCCACTGCTCGGGATAGGCGCCGGGCGGGCAGTTACGCTCCACGATGTCGGCAACCGTGTCGCGGCGGAATTCCTGCACCACGTCGGACACCTTGTCGGCGTCCATGATGTCTGCGCGCTGCTCATAGACCACCTTGCGCTGGTCGTTCATCACGTCGTCGTACTGCAGCAGCTGCTTGCGGATATCATAGTTGCGCGCTTCGACCTTCTTCTGCGCAGTCTCGATCGCCTTGGATATCCAGGGGTGGACGATCGCCTCCCCGTCCTCCAGGCCCGAGTTCATCACGCGGGAGAGCATGTTGGTCTGCCCGAAGATTCGCAGCAGATCGTCATCAAGGCTCAGGTAGAAGCGGCTGAGCCCGGGGTCGCCCTGCCGGCCGGAACGGCCGCGCAGTTGGTTGTCGATCCGGCGGCTTTCGTGCCGTTCGGTGCCCAGCACGAACAGGCCACCGGCCTCGCGGACCTTTTCACGCTCGGTCATCACCTCGGCGCGGATCTGCGCGATGGCGGCATCGCGCTGCGGGCCTTTGGGCATGGCGCGAAGCTCGTCGTCGATACGGAACTCGATGTTGCCGCCCAGCTGGATGTCGGTGCCGCGGCCGGCCATGTTGGTTGCAATGGTGACGGCGCCCAGCCGGCCCGCCTGGGCCACGATATGGGCTTCCTGCTCGTGATAGCGGGCGTTCAGAACGCTGTGCTCCACCCCTTCCTGCGTCAGGAATCCGGACAGTTTTTCCGACTTCTCGATGGAAACGGTGCCGACGAGGACGGGCTGCCCGCCGGAGGCCTTTTCCTTGATCGTCTTCACGATGGCCGCGAACTTGTCGGCTTCGTTCTTGTAGAATTCGTCCTGGTCGTCCTGCCGCTTCACGGGCAGGTTGGTCGGAATCTCCACGACGTTCAGCTTGTAGATGTCATAGAATTCCGGCGCTTCGGTCAGCGCGGTGCCCGTCATCCCCGACAGCTTGGGATAGAGGCGGAAATAGTTCTGGAAGGTGATCGACGCCAGCGTCTGGTTCTCGGGCTGGATCTCCACGCCCTCCTTGGCCTCGACCGCCTGGTGCAGGCCGTCGGACCAGCGGCGGCCGTCCATCATGCGGCCGGTGAACTCGTCGATGATGACGACCTTGCCGTCGCGCACGATATAGTCGGTGTCCAGCCGGAACATGTGCACCGCGCGCAGGGCCTGGTTCAGGTGGTGGACCACCTGCGTGTTCTCGAAGTCATAGAGATTGGCGCCTTCCAGCAGCCCGGCGGTCTCCAGTGCGCGCTCGGCGAACTCGGTCCCCTCCTCGGTCAGGATGATGGACTTGCCCTTCTCGTCCTTCTCGTAATGGTCGGGCTGGAAGGTCTTCACGATGATGTCGACCGAGCGATAGAGGTCGGTCTTGTCGTCGGTGGGGCCCGAAATGATGAGCGGCGTGCGCGCCTCGTCGATCAGGATCGAGTCCACCTCGTCAACGATGGCGTGGTTGAACCGGCGCTGCACCATCTGGCTGCGATCATATTTCATGTTGTCGCGCAGATAATCGAAGCCGAATTCGTTGTTGGTGCCATAGGTGATGTCAGAGGCATAGGCCGCCCGGCGTTCCACGTCGTGCAGGTTGGGCACGATCACGCCGACGGACAGGCCCAGCCAGCGATAGAGCTGGCCCATCCACTCGCTATCGCGCCTGGCCAGATAATCGTTGACGGTAACGACGTGGACGCCCTTGCCTTCCAGCGCGTTCAGATAGGTGGCGAGCGTGGCGACCAGCGTCTTGCCCTCGCCCGTGCGCATTTCCGCGATCTCGCCGCGGTGGAGCACGATGCCGCCAATCATCTGCACGTCGAAGTGGCGCATCCCCAGCACCCGCTTCGACGCTTCGCGAACGGTCGCGAACGCCTCGGTCAGCAGGGTGTCCAGCTTCTCGCCATTGGCCAGCCGTTCGCGGAACAGGACCGTCTGGCCCTGCAGTTCGGCATCGGTCAGCGCCTCGTACTTGGGCTCCAGAGCAGCAATCTGGTGGACCAGCGGTTGCAGCGACTTCACATAGCGGTCGTTGGACGACCCGAAAATGGCCTTGGCGACCTTGTTCAAGCCAAGCATGGAGAGCCTTCACGAAAACGGGCGGGCCGCAGAGTTCGCTGCAGCCTTGTGAGGAGCCAAATAGGAAGCAGGTGTCACAGCGTCAATCACGACCGGCGGCAACGCATGCCCGAACACCATCGGAAAGGCAGCTTTTCGGATGGCCCGGGCCCGGCTATCCCCACGCCCCATGGACATGTCTCCCCTCGCCCGCCCCTTTCCAGATCTTCCCGAAATCGCGGGCTGCTCGCGGGGAACCGCAACCGCCGGTTACAAGCCCTGGAGCAGGGCCGATGTTACGCTGCTGGCCTTCGTTCCCGGCACGACCGTGGCCGGGGTCACCACGCGGTCGAAGTGCCCGTCCCCGGAAGTGGAACTCTGCCGCCGGCACCTGCCCTGGGGCAATGCGCGGGGGCTGGTGGTAAATGCCGGAAACTCCAACGCCTTCACGGGCCAGAAGGGCGCCGAGGCCTGCGCCCGGCAGGTAGCCGAGGCCGCCAACCTGATGGGCTGCGAGCCGGCGGAGCTGTTCGCAGCCTCCACTGGGGTGATCGGCGTGCCGCTGCCCCAGGACAAGGCAATCGCCGGCGTGCGGGCAGCCCATGCCGCACTTGGGCAGGCAAGCTGGCTGGACGTGACGCGCGCGATCGGCACAACCGACACCTTTCCCAAGGCGGCCGCGCGGGAGGCCGTGATCGGCGGCACGCGGGTGCGGCTGGTGGGATTCATCAAGGGCTCGGGCATGATCGCGCCCGACATGGCAACGATGCTGGGCTTCCTCGTGACCGACGCGGCCGTGTCGGCGCAGCTGCTCCAGTGTCTGTTGGAGGATGCCAACCGGCGCAGCTTCTCGTGCATAACGGTCGATGGCGACCCCTCGACGTCGGACACGGTGCTGGCCTTTGCGACCGCTGCGGCCGGCAATCCCGTGCTGACAGACCCGTCGAGCCCCGGTGCCGATGCCTTCGCCGCCGCGCTGGAAGACCTGTGCCGCGAACTTGCCCAGCTGGTGGTGCGCGATGGCGAGGGCGCGAGCCGCTTTGTCGAGATCCGCGTGTCGGGCGCGGCAACCGACGCCAGCGCCCACCGCATCGCGCTCTCCATCGCGAACTCACCGCTGGTGAAGACGGCGATTGCCGGGGGCGATGCCAATTGGGGGCGCGTGGTGATGGCGGTGGGCAAGGCGGGCGAACCTGCCGAGCGCGACCTTCTGTCGATCCGCTTCGGGGGAATCGAGGTGGCCGCGCGGGGCATGGTCGTGGACGGTTATGACGAAGCGCCGGTTTCTGCGCACCTGCAGGGCCAGGACATCGACATCGCCGTCGACCTGGGGATCAGCGAAGGCCGGGCAACCGTCTGGACCAGCGACCTGACCCATGGCTACATCAGCATCAACGCCGACTATCGCAGCTGACGCTGCGGGGACCGATTACAGGAGCTGGGGCGATGTTCATCCTGCACCATTATCCAACCTCGCCCTGGGCCGAGGTGCTGCGCCTGGGGCTCGGCCTGAAGGGGCTGGCCTGGGGCTCGGTCACCCAGCCCGTCATCTGCCCCAAGCCGCGGCTAGAGGTGCTGACGGGCGGCTATGTGCGGATTCCGGTGCTGCAGCGGGGCGCAGACATCTTCTGCGACACGGCCGCCGCGATCGATGCGCTGGAAGAAGCCCATCCCCAGCCCTCGCTGTTTCCCGAGCCGCTGGGCGAAGGGCACCGGCTGCTGGCGAGCCTTGCACAGGGGCCGGTCTTCTTCTGGGCGGTGGGTGCCGCGATGGGCGCGCTGCCGGCCGAAGGCATGGAAGAATTCTGGGCCGACCGGGAAAAGCGCTTCGGCATGAAGCCAGCGGCCTTCCGCATGGCAGCGCCGCATCTGGCCAGCCAGTTCGAGGGGCATCTGTCGAACCTGGAATCCAGCCTGTCGGACGGGCGGGCCTTCCTGGGCGGCGCTGCGCCGGGCCATGCCGACCTCGCGCACTATCAGCTGCTGTGGTTCCAGGGCGCGCGGACCGGCGGCAACCTTTCGCACCTGACGGAAACCCGCCCCAACCTCGGCAGCTGGATCGCGCGGGTGGCGGCCATCGGGCATGGCTGGCCGGAAGAGATGGACACCGAAGGCGCAATCGCGGCAGCCCGTGCGGCCGAACCCCACATCCGGGCGGATGTCGCAGCCGGCAGCGGCTTCAGGGCCGGCCAGGAGGTTCTGGTGTCGCAGGAAGGCACGCAGGACCCGCCGACCGCAGGGCGCCTGGCCGTGCTGACCGACCGGCGCATCACCATCCTGCGCGACCATCCGGAGGTCGGCACGGTTGCCGTGCACTTCCCCCGGATCGGCCAGATCGTCAGGCCGGCCTAGAAGGTCAAGCCGCGCCGGCCGTTCTTGCGACGAGTCTGCGGACCAGCGCTTCGCCCTGGTCTCAGCCGCTTACAGCGAGGACTCCACCCACGTCTTCAGGCTGGACTTCGGCTCGGCGCCCAGCTTCTGCGCGACCAGCTCGCCGTTCTTGAAGATCAGCATGGTGGGGATGGAGCGCACGTTGAACTTGGACGCCCATTCGGGCTCATCGTCGATGTTCACCTTGGCGATCGTCACCTGGCCCGCCAGCTCGTCCGAGATTTCCTCCAGCGCCGGGCCGATCATGCGGCAGGGGCCGCACCATTCCGCCCAGAAATCCACCAGCAC
This sequence comes from Sandaracinobacter sp., assembly GCA_046316515.1. Taxonomy (GTDB): domain Bacteria; phylum Pseudomonadota; class Alphaproteobacteria; order Sphingomonadales; family Sphingomonadaceae; genus Sandaracinobacteroides. Next base: position 5,461 of record JBKDAC010000215.1, read on the forward strand.
AGGGGTTTCACTCTTCAGAACATCGGCCTCGAACGAGGCGTCGGTCACCTTCACAGTCGCCATCACAGTATCTCCTTTCCCCCGACATAGCCGCCCCGCGCCCTCAATCAAGCGGCAGGAGGCCCTCCATGTCCTTGTCGGCCAGCAAGAGGAACTTCGGCGCCGCGGTGTAGAGCAGTGCCGCCTCCACCCGCCGGCCCGGAAAGGCACGGGCCAGCACCGCAGCATAGGCGGCCATCTGCCGCCGGTGGGGCAGCGCGATGTCGGCAACCGAGCCCGGCACCTTGAGGCCGGTCTTGAAGTCGACGACCAGGACCCGGTCCTCCTCCACCAGCAGCCGGTCGACGATCCCGGCAATGGCCTGGTCGTCGACAAGCCCGGCGATCGGCGCCTCAACCAGCGCGTCGGGCCCGAACAGCGCGGAATGACGCGGGTCCTCCAGCACGCCCAGCACCTCGGTCAGCACGGCCTGCGCCTGTGCGCCGGCCCCCTGGGCCTCCAGCCAGCGGAGGGCAGTGTCCGCCCTGTCGGCGGGGGGCAGTGCGGGAAGTCGCTCGAACAGCTTGTGGATCAACGTGCCGCGAAAGGCGGCTGCGCGCATCGCCTCGGCAGCCGGCCCCTCGGGCGGCGGTTCGGGCAGACCCGACGGCGTCAGCGGGCGGGCGGGCCGCCCGGGCAGCGGCGCGGGCCCGGTCAGAACCTCGGTCGTCGCGATCTGCCCGCTGTCGGCGGCAAGGCTCGGCGCTGCGTCGCGGGGGGGCGTCCAGTCGCCCCGGCGCAGGCGCAGGGT
>JBKDAC010000216.1:0-3623 GCA_046316515.1 Sandaracinobacter sp.
CCTATCTGCCGACTCTGCTGGGCGCCGAACTGGCGCTTGGCCTTGCGCTCGGCGGAACGCTACCCGGCCTCCTGGCAGACTGGGGCCGGATCCCCGGCAGCCTGGGGCTTGCCGCACAGATCGCCGTCGCCGCCTTTCCGCGCCTCAGGGTCGCACGATGAACGACCCCATTTCTTTCCGCTTTCCGCCACAATCGTCGCGCAAAGGGCGCTTCGAACCAATCCGGAGCATTTGATGGACCGCGCCGAAACCTACACTCGCCTTCTCGAGCTGATCGAGCCCTTCAACAAGAAGGGCATAGTGCTGGCCGAAGGAACCTCCTTTGCCGACGATCTGGAACTCGACAGCCTGACGGTCATGGACCTCGTCGCCAACATCGAGGACGAATGGGACATCAACATGCCCCTCAACATCCTCCCCGACCTCGAAACCGTCGGCCAGCTGGCCGATGCTGTCGTCAAGCTGAAGGGTTGATCCCATGACCGACCTTCTGTCGAAGTTCGATCCCTATATCGCCGAGCACAAGAGCCTGCTCGACACCGGCGTCAACGACCCGTTCGGCGTGGTGATGACCAAGGTACTCTCCCCCACTCGCGCCGTCATCAACGGGCGCGAGACAATCCTGGTCGGCACCTACAACTATATGGGGATGACATTCGACGAAGACGTCATAGCTGCCGGCAAGAAGGCGCTTCAGGATTTCGGCGCCGGCTCCACCGGCAGCCGGGTGCTGAACGGCACCTTCGCGCCCCACATCGCGGTCGAACAGGCACTGAAGGATTTCTACGGCACCAAATCGGCGATCGTGTTCAGCACGGGCTACCAGGCCAATCTTGGCATGGTCTCCACGCTGGCCGGCAAGGGCGACTACATCGTCCTCGACGCCGACAGCCACGCCTCCATCTACGACGGCTGTAAGCTGGGCAATGCCGAGGTCGTCCGCTTCCGCCACAATAATGTCGAGGACCTCGACAAGCGCCTCGGCCGCCTTCCGGCCGAGGCCGGCAAGCTGGTGATCCTGGAGGGCGTCTATTCGATGCTGGGCGACATCGCGCCCCTTACCGAAATGGTCGCCGTCGCCAAGAAGCACAACGCCATGACGCTGGTCGACGAAGCCCACGCCATGGGCTTCTTCGGCGAGCACGGCCGCGGCGTCTATGAAGAACAGGGCCTGGAGGACGAGGTCGACTTCGTGGTCGGCACCTTTTCGAAATCAGTCGGCACCGTCGGCGGCTTCGCAGTCTCGAACCACCCGAAGTTCGAGATCCTGCGCCTGGTGTGCAACCCCTATCGCTTCACCGCCTCGCTGCCCCCCGCGGTCGCGGCCACGGCCGAAGCCTCGATCCGCAAGCTGATGAATGCAAAGGAAAAACGCGACAATCTGTGGGCCGTTTCGCGCAAGCTCCACGCGGGGCTGAAGGCCGCCGGCTTCCGCATGGCAACCGAAACCCCCGAAAGCGCGATCATCGCCGTTCTGTTGCCCGACCAGGTGAGCACGGTCGCCATGTGGCACCAGCTGCTGGAGCATGGCATCTACTGCAACATGAGCCGCCCGCCCGCCACACCGGCCGGCATCTTCCTGCTGCGCTGCTCGCTCTCGGCCGCCCACACGCTCGACGATGTGGACGTGATCGTCAGCCGTTTCGTCGCGGCCCGCGACAGCCTCGCCACCATGAAGGCCGCCTGACCGTCATGCGCCGGGGGGTTGCCGCGATCGCGCTGTAGCTGGCAGCGTCGGCCCTGGCGGCACTGCGGACATCGTGATCGTCAACGCCCGCGTGCACACGATGGACAGTGGAACCGGGCCCGCCGGGGGCACGGTTGCCAGCGCCGTTTGCATCACGAACATCACAATCACCGCCGTGGGCGACGCCAGCACGGCCGAGGCCTGCACCGGCCCCGGCACGCGCCGCAGCGCTGCCTGGCAGCTGGGCGCCGAAGACCAGTTGGGCAGCATTGCGCCCGGCAAGCGCGCTGACCTGATCCTGCTGGACCGCGACATCTTCCGGGTCGACCCCTTCACCATCGCCGAGGGGCGCAGCCTCCTGACGCTGGTGAACGGCAAGGTCGTCCACGCCGATCCGATGTTCGTGCCGCCAAGGCCATAGCCAGCGGCCCCGCCTTCTGGCATTGGCAGCGCCACTCATCCGGCCAAAGGATCACAGCCTTGGATTTCGCCTATCCCTTCGCCGCCCTCGGCACCGGCCTTGCCATCCTGATCTACGTCTGGACCGGCCTCGTCGTCGGCAAGGCCCGGAAAGCACATGGCGTGGATTACCCCAACACCATCGGCAACGACGCCTTCAACCGCATCTGGCGCGCCCACGCCAACACGCTGGAAGCCCTGCCCCAGTTCCTCCCCAGCCTGTGGCTGTTCGCCGTTATCATCTCCGACATGTGGGCGGGCATCCTCGCCCTCGTCTGGGCGGTAGGGCGCATCCTCTATGTGCAGGGCTACACGATCGCCGCCGACAAGCGCGGCACCGGCTTCATGATCGCGCTGGCTGCGACCGCAATCGCCCTGCTCGGCAGCATGGGCATGGTGCTTTGGCAGCTTATATCCTGACGCCACAGAGCGGCGCGGCTATTTCGGGGAGCAGGGCATACGACACGAGCCAATCGGGGCATGTCTGCAAGCCACACGCAGCGTCCAGAACGTCTAATTTACATACTGTTGTCTAATTGCTTTTTTGTTTGATGGTTCTGGCCTTGGACTATGGTTGTCTTCGTGGTCATGGACTGGGCGTGGGCCCTGGTTTGTCCATACCGCATGATCGCGGTCAGGCGGTGGTTGGTGGATGTCCCTGATGTCCCCGGCGTGGTTTGGGCCACGACAGTATATGCGGGATCGCCCGGTTTTGGCCTTCGGTCCTCGTGCTGCCGGGCTCTAATCCGTGCTTTTGGAAACCAGGGGGTCACGTCATTGCCTTGATAGATAATTATTTTCGTTTGATGGCAGACATCTGGGCACCTCTATCAACTCTGCTGATTGCGGCGCCGTAGGTCTGACGAGGCATCGCGACGTGTTTGGTGAGGTCCTGGCGGCCGGTTTTGGCCGGTTCTGAGCCGTTCTGGGGCCGATTTCCTGTCGTCCGGGCGCAGCTATTCCATGACGGCGCGTCGTTCGTGGAAGACGAGGCGGTCCATGTTGTAGGCGAGGTTGGCCAGCGTCACCTTGGCGGTGGCGCGGGCGATGCCGATGGTGCGGATGACGAGGCCCATCTGGTCCTTCTGCCGGGCGAAGACGTGCTCGATGCGCGCCCTGACGCTGGATTTCCTGGCATTGGCCCGGGCGGTGCGCTCGGGCATGGGCCGGCCCCGCGGCTTCTTGTAGTGGATGCGGCTGGGGCAGAGTTCAAACATTATGGGAGTCCGGTGGGAGAAGCGGGGGCAAGTAGCTGACAAAGCTTCTGTATTCGGCGATTTCGGCTGATGTCTTTGGGTCGAAAGGTCATGAAGGTCATGCGGATTCAGGGGTGTGCGCGCAGGCGCGTTGCACGGAATGGGGCCTGTAGGACAGAGGCGTTTCACGGGGTTCAACAGGAGAAAGAGCAAGCCGGGAGGCTGGCAGATTTCGGGACTGTAGGACAGGTTATGTTTGGCGGGGCGTTTGGGGCACCAGG
>JBKDAC010000217.1:0-8881 GCA_046316515.1 Sandaracinobacter sp.
GGAAAGCGCCGTCCGAACGATACCAGCCTAAATATGTGGAGAACGGCGGCAGCAACTGAATTCCACGGGCAATGCATCGGTCAACATCTGGAGAGAAGTGACGACAGTTGATTTCAGAACGCCATCGATCGGACTGAGCAAATCTCTCTCTCAGTTCGAAGTAGATATATGAATTTTCGCTTCGATACGAGAATCTAACTTCACCAACTTGCTGGTGGACTTGTTCGTCATCTCGGACCCTGGCACCTGGGGGCACGAATTCATGGTCGATTTCTGAGGTGAAACTTCGCTTTTTCCTGGAATCCCATTCTTGAAACAACGACATGTATCCTCGGTTCGAGTCCCATCCGAGCACTCGTCGAGCGCGTGATCCCAAAGTGAAGCTAGGTTCGCTCAGCGCCCCCGGTACTCAGCCAATGGTCTGCGACACGTTTACACCGCAATCGGCCGCCTTCCATTTCTAGTGCGTCGTACTGCTACACGGTGTGGGTGGCACAGATTCTCGGACCCATCACAAGCCTCTCACTCCCGTAGAATTTCTATGCTCTGTGCCCCCAATGGACCTGCTCCGCTTCGTTCCAGTCTTCATCAGGAGATGGGACCTGCCTAAAGCCGGACGAGTTTCAGGGGACCGCAGGAGTCACCCCGCGGGACATGCACCCGGTCCAGGCGCTTTTGCTGGCCGCGGCTTAAACTGTGCAACGGGTTAAGCAGCTGCTCATAAAGTAAGGCCGGTGTCGGTCGAATAGACGGAAACAAGCGCAAAATTTTACTATCAGCGTCTTGGGGCTGAGGTCGAAATCTATGGGCGATCTAGATCTTCGCGGCCGGAAATGGGCAGTTGCCTAGCCCTTATCCACACCATTCGACCATGCCTGTCGATAGATCCTTCCGCACAATATCTCGGCCTTCAAACAAGTTTAACTTCACAGATCACAATTCCGCCATGAGGTGCACATGACGCAAGTTCGTCTGCTGGTTCTGAAGCTTGGAGTAGACGATCCACTGGACCGGATCGTCGACCATCTAAATCAGCACGATGATATCATAGTCGCTTCGCTAAAGGCGGCCACGATTGACGACATCTCCCGTCTTCTTTTCGGTCACACAATTGATGTGTTGATGATCACTTGTACCGAAGAACAGGTGTCTCAAGCCGGAGAGAGCGCGCGCGCAGCTCGGCCTGATGTAGACATCATCATGCTCGCGGTCGAAAGTGGGCGCGCAAATCTGACGCTTCATGACACCAATCTGAATGGTTTGGCCAAGGTTATTGTTGCACTCGGCAGTGCCAAACAGTCGAGTGGCGCCTATGGCAAGCTCCTGAATTTTCGCAGCCCGTTTATACACCGTCGCGAGCATTCCACTAGTTCGGATTTTCCCCGCGCCCTCCAGTCGGACTTCCCTCCAGCCAACGCAGCAGTGCTCAACGCAGCGATGGGGTGGGTAGAAAGCGCGACACGCCTTCTCTTGGAAGTGTGGTCGGGACATAAGGAAGAGGTACCGGGGCTCACGACGACGTGGGAATCGATCGAGCGTTGGCTAACCGCGTTCGTTGGACTCGAAAGTTCGCCTGCCGAAGCGGCTGAGAACGCTTTCGCGGCTCTGGAGAGGGAACTCGCTAACGAAGCGGGCGGCGCTACGCCGCTTGGCGCGGTTGCCGAGATCCTCGAGCACGATCCCATCGCGCTGAAACTGTTTCTAATTGCGATTGCGGGCGATCTAGACATGCGCTTCCATCGCTTGTTCGGAGCGTTGCACGACGACTTTTCACGACGGCGACCGTCCCTCGGACTCGCTGTGGCGATTATCGCAGCCTCGACACGAGGCGCAACGCCATTGCACATTCGCGGCGAGCTGGCTGTGGCCGAACGGCTGCGTCGGCTCGGGCTGGTCTCCACGGCTGCGGGCGAAAGCGCAGCGGCCGACGAGCCGCTTGGCGGTCGGGCCGAGCTGATTGACTGGCTGGTGACCGGCGATGCAGAGCAAATTGTAGAGCCTGCGCTGCGCGACTTTGCGCCCGGCCCCGATGCCGCTACAATTGCACTGATCCCGGCCGGGCGCGCGCGTCAGCTGCGCCGCTTTGTGCGCCAAACGTTGGCACGCCGGGAGGTTGACCCGCCGGTTGCGGTGCTGATCGGCGGCTCCGAGCCGGGCTGGCTCGCGGTCGACGCCGCCGCGGTCGAAACCCAGGCCTTAAACGCGCGCGCCGGCGAGGTTGCGCCGTCGGATGCCGCTGCATCTTTCGGTCGTCTGGCGTTGGCCGCGAACGTCACGGGCCGTAGGCTCGTGCTCGACCTGACCGGCGCCGGCACAGCGCTATGGCCGATCCTTGCGGATATGCTTCCGCGTTTCAAGCAGCCGCCATTCATTGTCGTCGACAACCCTGCAGGAAGATTGGCCACATGTGACTCGCCCTCTCTCGCGGTGGTGCATTTTCCTCTGCCGTCGGTCGAAGAGCGCCGCCAGGCCGTTGCCGCGCTGATCGCGCAGCATAGCTCGCCGGATCCCGACCTTGCGATTGCGCTTGGCGACCGCTTTCCGGTTGCGCCGGCGGCGATGCCGCTTTCGGCCGTGTTGGCGCGAGCGGCGGCGACCAGCCACGGCCGCGTCCTACAGCCCAGCGCCGACGACTGGTTCGCGGGCTTTCGCCAGGCCGCCGGGGCGCGGCTGCCGCAGCTGGCACGGCGGATCGAACCACAACCGTTAACACCCTGCGAAAGCTCTGCGCTTGACCGGCTGGTGTTGCCTTCTACGCCGCGCGATCAGCTGGGGGAGTTGGTGCGCCACGTGACCTACGGCGCGCGGGTCCTCGACGAATGGGGCTATGATGCGCTGCTCGATGGCAAGGGCGTCGCCGCCCTTTTCTCAGGCGAAAGCGGCACTGGCAAGACTACGGCAGCGCACGCGATCGCCTCGGAGCTTGGGACCGATCTCTATGCCATCGATCTTGCACAGGTCGTCAGCAAATACATCGGCGAGACCGAAAAGAACCTTGAGGTGATCTTTGCCGAGGCGCAGGCGGCGGGCGCGGTGCTGCTGTTCGACGAAGCCGATGCACTGTTCGGCAAGCGCAGCGCCGTCACCAGTGCGCACGACCGCTATGCCAATGTGGAAGTCGCGTATTTGCTGCAACGCCTGCAGCAGTTCACCGGACTGGCGATCCTGACCACCAACAATGCCGCCAACATCGACACGGCGTTCACCCGCCGTTTGCGCTTCCGCATCGAGTTCCCGCGCCCCGCGCCTGCTGAGCGCCTGCTGATTTGGGAGCAGTCGTTGCCCGAGGCACTGCGAATGACCGCTGACGAGCCCCCCGGTGCACCTCTGCCGACGCCATTCGACCTCAAACGCCTCGCCGCGATGCTGGACGTGACCGGCGGCACGATCCGCCAGATGGCGTTTCACGCCGCCGTGCTGGCAATGGAGCACGGTACCCAAATCGCGTTCGAGGACGTCATCGCCGGCGCGCGCAGCCAGCTCGTGCGGCTCGGCCGGTTCGAAGAGCTGGCGAGGCTCGACACGATCGTGCCGGCGCCGCCTCACCTCAGAGTGGCATGATGGCGATCGACGCGGTGACCACCGCCATCATCGAGCGGATCAAGGCCTCGCTGGGCAACCAGCAGGGTGTGCCGCCCGAGAGCTTCAAGGTCAGCCTCGCGTCGCCCGACGAAGGTGACAGCGACGCGACGCTGGTGATGTTCCTTTATGTCGTCACGCCTGATCCCGAACAGCGCAATGTCGATCGCGTGCGCCCCTTCCCGACCGCCGACGACCGGCCGCAACGCTTCGCGCAGGCCGTGCCGCTCGAATTGCGCTACCTCGTCAGCACCGGCGCCGCCGCACCGGCCGGACCCGCCGGGCTTGCCAGAATCGCGGGTGCAATCAGCGCAATCGAGAACGGCTCACCGATCGTTGTGCCCTCGGCGTTCCAGGACGCGGTGTGGCTCTCGCTGCTGCCTCTGACCACGGACGAGATGTCGCGGATCTGGGGTCTTTTTCCGAACGAGAATTGCCGCACGTCGTTCGCCTTCCGCGCCGCACCGGTTTGGATCGACCCGACCGATCCGGTCATCGGAGGCACGCCGGTCAGCGACGACAGCCTGCGCGCCAACAGCCTCGACAAGGCACCAGCATGACCAAGCCGGCGATCATCCCCGGTGGCGATTTGAAGCTGCGCCGTGCGATGTTCGTGCTCGAGCTCGTCGATCCGGTGACGAACCGCCCGGTTGGCGCATCGTTCGAGGCCCGCGCCAAGGGGCTGCGCCCGCCGGGCCTGACACAGGCCGGGCAGCTCGTCTGGATCGATGTCGATCCGCCCGCGCAGCGCGACGTCGCAATCAGCGCGCGGGCGCTGGCGGGCGACTATGCGCCGTGGGACACGGTGCAAACCGTCGCCAAGCGCATCAAGGACCAACCGCCGACGCTGATCCGGCACAATCTGCAACCGACCGGCGCCTATCGCCCGCCAGACGGTCGCATAGCCGCCGCGGGCATGCTGATTGACGACAAGACGGTGCGCGCGCCGATCGCGGGCGCCACAGTCCTGCTGGTGCTCGATTCCGATACGCTCGGCGCCGAGATGCGCAGCAGCCTGGCTGCCGTCACCGATGCACGCGGCGGCTTTGTCGCGGCGGGCGTCGGGTTCGCCGACCGCGTGCCGCGCCCGGCGTCCCGCCCCGCACCCGATAGTGCGGTGAAGGGCCGCGTCGAAGTGACCTGGCAGGGCAACACCCGTTCCCGCCCCGTCACGCTGCGCGCCGCGCAGACCAACTACCTGGCCGATCCGCTGATCTGGGGGGAGCCCAACCTGTGATCACCGCTCCTACCCGAGATGTCCGAGGAGACGATGGATGACCCCTGATGATGACACCAACATCGCCGAACCGGCGGAACCGACTGTCGATGCAGCACCGGCGGCCCCGGACGCGCCCGGAGAGCCGACGCCGGAAGAACGGCGCAAGCGGCTCAGCCGGATGGCAGAAGATCTCGCCATCGCCGAGGCGCGCAAGCCGCTCGAAGGGCCGTTCAGCGACGTTAATGCCGACACCGAGGACAAGCGGGCCGCGCGCCTTAAGCTCAAGGAGGCTTATGCCGCAGCGACGGCTGCGACCGGACCACTCAGGGCAAAGTTCGACGCCGCGAAAAAGAGCTTTAACCGCGCGGTGATCGATATGGCTGCGGTTCCCGCCGCGCCCTCTGGAGCTGTCAGCGCGCTCGATGCGTGGCTGAAATTCGCCTTCGATTCGTCCGGGGGGCGCGTCAATACACTGCTGAACGAGCGAAAGGATCTCAAGACCAAGACTGCCACGCCCGGTGGCCCGAACGAGCAGGCTCGGGCCGATGCACAGGCCGCGACCAAGGCGTGGGCGACGCGCTACGCTGACTGGTCGGCGCCGGTGGAAAAGCTCACGGCGCAGATCGGCCTCTATGCCGACAAGATCGACAAGCTCAACGCCGATATCAACAACGAGGTCAACCGCATGGCCGCGATGACATCGTTCTGGTTCGAAGTCGCACCCAGGCATCTCCAGATCGCTACCGATCTCGAGGCGGGCGTCAAGACGGCGGTCAACAAGGTCGCTGCCAAGCTCGCCGGCTATGAGGATCTCAAGGATCTGCTGACGATCGGCAGCGCGCGCTTCGCGACCGATGGCAGCCTCTACCTCGTCGCCGATGCCGATACTGCGGCCCGCAATCGCGAAACGGTGCTCGAAAACTGGAACACCAGCGCGATCAAGCAGGCCAAGACCGAGGCAGCTTTCAAGCTCGCCCCCGACGACTTCGCCACGAACAAACAGCGCTACGACAAGCTCAAGGACGACGGCTGGATCGCCGAAGCCAAGAAGTTCCCCGAGACCGCCTGATCGCCCTTTCCCGCCATAATCCCGCACGGAGGCACCCATGCCCGAATATCTCGCACCAGGCGTTTTCATCGAGGAAATCGAACGCGGCCCGCGCCCGATCGACGGGGTCGCGACCAGCACAGCCGCCTTCCTCGGCGAGGCCGAGCGCGGCCCGACAATGCCACTGCTCGTCACCAGCTTCAACGAATACCGCCGCAACTTCGGAAGCGTATTCGGCGCCGACAAGTTCCTGCCCTATGCCGTCAGCGGCTTCTTCGAAAACGGCGGACGCCGCGCCTATATCTGCCGGCTGGCGCCCGATGATGCCGCACCCGCGGCGATCTCACTGGGTGGGATCGACTTCGTCGCGAGCGGGCCGGGGACCTGGGGCAACCGCATCTGGATCAAGCTCGACAAGGCATCGTCGACGGTCGACGGTCGTGACACCAGCCGATTCCGGCTGCAGGTCGCCTATTGGGACACCGCGCCTCCGGGTGGCGCGGTGCCTGATCCGTTTGACTCGGAGCAGAACAAGGTGCTGCCCCGCCCGGCCTATGTCGAGGATTTCGACGAACTTGAATTCGTCAACGAGACGTCACCGGATTATTACGGCAAGCGGCTTGAGAACGGCAGCGTGCTGGTGCGGCTTGCGGTCGAGAATCCGCCACCGCTCGCCACCGGGCCGATCCCCGCGGGGCCGACCGCGCCGCTGACGCAGCTCGCCGGTGGCGGCGACGGCTCGGCACTGACGATCAACGACTACAAAGGCGAAAACGTCGATAGTCGCACGCGCAAGGGTCTGGCGGCGCTCGACCTCGACGAATATCGCGAAGTCGCGCTGGTCACCGCGCCGGGCGTTTCTGACGTCACCATCTGCAAGGCAGTCTATGAACATTGCGAGCGCTCCCGCTTCCGCTTCGCGGTGCTCGACAGCGAGCCTAACCAGGGAAATGCCGGAGGCCTCGATCCGCGCGCCGATATGGTCACCCAATATGCGGCCTTTTATTATCCCTGGGTCTACGTCAGCGACCTTCGCACTGGGGCCAAGAAGAAGATTCCGCCTGCGGGCCACATCCTTGGCCTTTACGCGCGCACCGACATTGCCCGTGGGGTGTGGAAGGCGCCGGCCAACGATACGCTGACCGGGGTGTTCGACCTTGAATATTATGTCGATACTGGCACGCAGGAAGTGCTCAATCCGCGCAGCGTCAATGCCATCCGCAAGTTCCCGGGCCGGGGCATCCAGGTCTGGGGCGCCCGCACCCTCTCGGACAACACGCTGTGGCGTTACATCAGCGTGCGCCGGTTGTTCATCTTCCTCGAGCGGTCGATCTACGAAGGCACCCAGTGGGTTGTGTTCGAGCCCAACGACGAGCGATTGTGGGAGCGGGTGAAGGACACCATCCGGCTGTTCCTACGAACCCAATGGCGCAACGGCGCGCTGATGGGCGCGACCGAGGACGAGGCGTTCCAGATCGCGTGCGACCGCTCGACAATGACCCAGGACGACATCTTGAACGGTCGGCTGATCTGCCAGATCGGCATCGCGCCGGTGCGCCCGGCCGAGTTTGTGGTGTTCCAGATATACCAGAACACCTCCGAAGCCCGGACCTGAGCCAGAGCGAGGGAGTACCACCATGGCACGCAACGACCCTTTCCGGAACATGCGCTTCCGGGTCGAAATCGACCAGATCACCCAAGGCTTTTTCAGCGAGGTGATGATCGGCGAGACTACATCCGAGCCGATCGACTACCGCGAGGGCATCGATCCGACCCATGTCCGCAAGCTGCCCGGCCTGACCAAATACGGCAACATCACGCTGAAGTGGGGCGTCACCGATTCGACCGAGCTCTACGAATGGCACAAAAAAGTGGTCGGCGGCGGCATCAAGGACGCACGCAAACCTGTCAAGATCATCGTGATCGACGAGTCCGGCGCCGACAAGGCCAGCTACCTCGTCTCCGAGGCCTGGCCAACCAAGTATGACCCGAGCGACCTCAACGGCAAGGGCAACGAAGTCTTCATCGAGCTCATGGAGCTCGTGAATGAAGGCATCGAGCGAACCCGCTGAGGAGGAGACCGATGATGGACCGCACCATGTCCCCCGCCTTCCGCACCGAATTCGAGTTCACCTTGCCCAAGGGCTATATCGACGAGACCGGTGTGCTCCACAAGCGCGGGGCGATGCGGTTAGCGACCGCTGCCGACGAGATCCTGCCTTTGCGCGATCCGCGGGTGCAGGTGAACCCGTCCTATCTCACGGTTATCATCCTCGCGCGCGTCATCACCAAGCTCGGCGGGGTGCCTTACATCGACACCAACCTCGTCGAACAGCTGTTCGCCTGCGATCTCGAACATTTGCGTCGGCTCTATGAGGAAATCAACGCCGCCGAAGAGCCCGACGGAATTCCCGACATTGCGGGCGCCGCTTCGGCGAACGGGCTTGGCCAAGCCAATGGCAGCATGTCGGGAGGCATGCCCGTGCTGGGGGAAGCCTGATGGCCTACCCCGTGGCCGATCTTTACGGGGAAATGGGCTTTATCGCCGCGCATTTCCATTGGAGCAGCGAAACGCTGCTGACGATGCCGCATTGCGAGCGTCGCCGCTGGTGCCGCGAAATTTCAAGGATCAACCGGATGCAGGCACCCGGCAGCGCCAACAATCCGTTCGCGGGTCTGTGACATGACACGCACCGATCCCTACCACGGCTTCCGCTTCATTGTGCAGGTGGACCAAGTGATAAAGGGCGGATTTTCGCGTGTCCGCGGCCTCGCGCGCGAAACGCAGATGACGAGTTATCGCGAGGGCGGGGTTAACGATCACGAGCACAAGCTCGCTGGGGTCACGACTTACGGCAATCTCGTGCTCGAACGCGGGCTTGCCGATCCGTTCCTCTATGTCTGGCATCAGGCCGTGATCGAGGGGCTGGTAAAGCGCAAGTTGTTGACAGTGACTTTGCGCGACGAGACCGGCAGCGATGCGTGGAGCTGGAACGTTCTTGACGCGTATCCGGTGAAATGGGCGACCTCAGACC
>JBKDAC010000218.1:0-1295 GCA_046316515.1 Sandaracinobacter sp.
CCGCGTCGCGGCCTGATAAGCCGCCGGGGAAGCGGCCCCGCGATCAGCGGTGGAAGCCTAGACCTTAGGCTTTGCTGGCTTGGCCTTCTTGGGTTGTGGCGGGGTGGCAAGCATACGCTTGACCACCTCGTCACGGCGGCGTTCTTCTGCTTCCGAGAACGAATCGGGGGAGGACGCCAATGATTTGTGTTCCACGAATTTACCCTACAGACTTGCCTAGCGAATTAATGGAGGCAGGGGCTTCAGTTTATCACAACGCCCACACTTTGAGCAATCAGCCCAAACTCTTTCGATCTGCGTTAGGCCTTTGTGCCTACGCAAATTCTACCGTTCAAGACGAAATGCGCGGCGTAATGACCGGAAGAATTGACATTAGGGCCGTTGGCAACTCTCCGTATCATGATTGGAGGCAGTTTTCCATGCGAATTGGCGCATTGATAATCTATGATTATCAACAGCTTGTTCAAAGTATTGAAGCAATAATATCAAAAATCCCGACTTGGAACGCGGTAGTTGACCGTGATCTGGCGAAACAAGCCAGTAGCCTTTTCGATCAGACCTTCCGCGACGTGGCCAAGGTTCGGAAAGGCGCAGCGCACGCGGCCCGGATTACAAACTATCCCGCAAATCAAAAACAAAATTCAGTATCTGGAACTAACGACAATCTTGATTCGCGCTTCATCAATACAAGTACTGAAACATTAAATGTGTCTATAAGCGGATCAGTGTTCGATGGTAACTACACGCACACTATCGATGGAAAGGTAGTCAGCTACCGTTTGGACGAAAACTCGGCCACCGCGCTGGAACAGATCACTGCATTGCGGATGCTTTCACTCAAGCCGATCGAGGCTATAAATCGAATGAAATCTTAGTAGGAAATCCATTGCGATATCTTCTAGATCGAAGTCCCCCTCTAGAAAGCAGGGAAGCCCTACCATCGGAGGAGGCATAACCGTGTTGTCTTCCTGTCTGTAAGGCAAAGGCGGGCGATGCTCGCGTAGCGCCGCCTGAAGCAAAGCTCCCGCCTGAGTTCTGAGCGCCGGCCTGTCAAAGCTGCTCATAGCGGCCGCCCTGTGGTATGCCAAGTGCATAATCGCCTATACGAATTGCAGGGAATTCTAAGGCACAGAATCTATGTGCCGCATGGCGCACCTGGTGCCCCAAACGCCCCGCCAAACATAACCTGTCCTACAGTCCCGAAATCTGCCAGCCTCCCGGCTTGCTCTTTCTCCTGTTGAACCCCGTGAAACGCCTCTGTCCTACAGGCCCCATTCCGTGCAACGCGCCTGCGC
>JBKDAC010000219.1:0-9154 GCA_046316515.1 Sandaracinobacter sp.
GTCGAACACCGTCCATTCGCGGGCGATCTCTCCGTTCACGACCTGCCAGTGGGTGACGCCGAGCACTAGCGCGTCGCGGCCGGTGGGCGGGCCGTAGAGGGCCGGGCCGTCGTGGGTGCCGGCGAGCGTCCAGCGCAGTGCGATGTCGAGGCCGTCGGCCGGATCGTCGGACAGCGGTTGGTGGGCCACATGGTCGATCACGACCTGGGTACCGCCCAGGCTGCCAAGGAAGGCCGCCCACCAGCCGAGGATCTCGCCATGGCCGACATGGGTGCGCCCGCCGGGTGCGAACTGGCGGGCGGGCGGCGCATAGGCCTGCCGGATGTGGCCGAGGCGGCGGTGAGTGACGAGGGTGTCGGCGAACCAGTGGACGAAGGCGTGTGGATCCTGCTCGGGGCTGGGCATCGGTGTGTGGGGGAAGGGAGTGGCAGGCGTTGCGCGCACCCGCGCGATTTCACTGGCCCACCAGCGGCGGGCCGGGCTGTCGGGTGTGTCGGCCAGCGCTTGGGCCTCGGCAATTGTGCGGGGGGAGAGGCCGAGCTGGAGGGCGATGGCGCTGTTGTCGCGCACCAGCCATTCCTCGACGATCAGATTTCGGCGGCACAGGCAGTCGGCGATGGTCCAGAACTGGACCGGTCGGCCGGTCGCGGAGCCGAACTCGCCGGCGCCAAGGTTGGTTGCGGTGGAGAGGATGCGGTGGCTCGACAGATAGCCGGCTTCGTCGTCGCCCGACCAGATGACGGCGTCGCCCATCAGGGTGCGGTCGGGGAAGGCGGCAAGGGTGCGGGTGGTGCCGTCGATCACGCCGCGCACGCCGGCTGCGGGCCCCGAGAGCAGCCAGATCGGGCAGTCGTCGGCATAGTGGGTCTCGATGAGGCCCAGGTCCTTCTCTTCCCAGATGCGGTGGGTGCAGCGGATGATGTAGTCGACGATGTCGGAATAGTCGGCGTCGAAGCCGGCGAGCGGCTGGCGGCGCGGGCCCTGGGATCCAAGAAGTTCGGCGATGTCCCGGCCCCACACGCCGGGGACGGTGCGGGTCATGAGCGCCAGCGGGGCAGAAGCGCCACGTCTCCGCCGCGGACGAGGATCAGCGTGCCATGGCCCCGGAAGCGCCGGTCGAGCCCGGTCGGCACGGTGAAGGTGTCGCCGGCGCCAAGAGTCAGGCTGCCATCAGGCCAGTCGATTTGGATTTCGCCGCCTGCCACGAACAGCACCTCCGCTGCGTCATGTGCATGCCAGCGCGTCGCGCCGCCGTCCAGCCGCAGGCGCCTCATGTGGAAGCCGTGGGGCCAGCCGAGCGGGGCGGCAGGACCGCCCGGGCCGGCAAGACCGATGACTGCTTCGTCGGCGACACCGTTGCGCGCCAGCGGGCCGTCGCCGGCGAGTGTGTCCGTCGGCAGCAGGAAGCAGCGCCGGAGCTGTTCGATCGGCGGGGTGGGGAGGGCCGCGACCTGCTCGGCCGATGTGCGCGGCATCAGCTCGGTGCCGGGTGGCAGGGTCTGGCCCGCGGCGGTGTCGACGAGGGTGCCGTCGGCCAGCAGCTTCAGCCCGAACCGTTCTGCCATGTCGAACACGCCGGGCGCCCAGAGCACATGGCCCGGATCGTCGCCGCCAAGCGCGACCCAGAGGAAGCCTGGTTCCGTTCCGATGTTCTCGAACCCGCGGAACATACCCGTGGGCACCGATCCGATGGTACCGGGCCCGCCTTCCAATGTTGCATCCGTGCCATGCTCGCCGAAGGTGAAGCGCCAGCTGCCGGAAAAGACGACGAACACTTCGGCCGTGGTGTGGCTGTGCTGAGAATTGATGCAGCGGGGCGGCTGGCGGGCGCCGCCGATGTTGAAGCCGTGCGGCTCGCAGATGTGGACATGGGCGTTGGAGTTTTCGGCCACGCCGGGGCCGATGATGGTGAAATTCTCTTTCGCTTCGCTGCCCGGATTGCGGGTGTCGACGAAGGCGTTGAGGCCGGGGACAAGGTCTGCGTAGCGGACCAGCCGGGCCCGCATCGCCTCTTCCGTCCAGCTCTGTCCCTCGCCCATGCGGGAATTTGTGCGCCCCGTTGCATTCGAAGTCAACTGCACTTTCGACAACCCGTCAGCCGACCATTGCTTCCAGCACCAGCAGCCCCACGATGGTCAAGACCAGCCAGATCAGCAGGGGAAGCGAGGCCCGGTCCAGCCGCCCGGGAAGCTGCTGCCAGCCGCCTGGTTCCACGGTTGCTTCGGCGCCCCGGTCTGCCAGAAGGCCGGGCACCGACCAGCGCGGCCATTCGGCCTTTCGGCCATCGAGAAGCAGGCTGGCGACCAGCGCGACCGCGATGTTGCTGGCCGAGCCGATCACTGCGAACCAGGGCCAGGCGACTTCGGTTCGGGTGGCCACAAGCCACACGGCTGCAAAGCCAGCGACGACGCCGATCAGCAGGCCCCGCTCGCTGGTGTGTTTCGAAAAGAAGCCCAGCACGAACATCGCGAGCTTGGCGCCGACGAAGTAGCTGCCGATCCGGCTGAGCACTTCGAGGATGGAGCCTTCGGACCGGGTGTAGGCGATTGCCGGCACGATCACCAGCAGCGCCCACGTCAGGGTGAACCAGCGGGTGGTTGCCAGCTGCTGCGCGTCGGTTGCGTCGGGCCGCCAATAGCGTTGCCAGAAATCGACGGTGGTGGCGGTTGCCATGGCGTTGAAGGCGGAGCTGAGCGTCGACATGGAGGCCGCCAGCACAGCGGCCGCAAGGATGCCTGGAAGGCCCGGGATTCCGCTTTCGCCCGCGAAGGTGAGGATGATCTCGTTCGGGTTTTCAAACGGCCGGCCGCCATAATGGCCCCAGGCGAGGACGCCGATCAGGAAGAAGAGGAAATAGACCGGGAAGGCTGCAAAGCCCATCATCACATAGCTTTTCTTGGCGGCACCGATGCTCTTGGCGCCGAGCGTCCGCTGCACCATCATCTGGTTCCCGCCATAGACCGTCACGTGGAACACCGTCATGGCGAGGAGGCCCGCCCAGATGGTGGTCGCGCTGGTGAAGTCGAAGCGGGTGTCGATCGCCGACAGCCGGCCTGCGGCCTTGAGTGCGGCAAGCGTTTCGGCCGGCGGAGTGGGGGCGACGGCCAGCAGCGCCCAGAGGATCACCAGCGCCCCACCGAGCAGCACGAGCGCCTGGAACACGTCGGTCCAGATCACGGCCAGCATCCCGCCCATTGCCGTGTAGGCCAGCGCCAGAAGGGTGACGAGGAGGATCGCCTGCCAGATCTCGAGCCCGGTCATGAAGCGCAGCACCAGCGCGGTGGCGTAGAGGATCGCTGCGGTGGAGAGCAGCTGGGTCACCAGGAAGATCAGCGAGATGACCGCGCGCGAGCGGTGGCCGAAGCGGCGTTCCTGGTAGTCGTAGATGGAGGCGACGCCGGAGAGGTAGAAGAAGGGCAGGAAGAAGGTGATCACGAGGATGATCACGAGCGGATAGTTGAGGTGGATGGCGAGTGCGGCGAGGCCGTCGGTGTAGGCCCAGGCGGGTGCGCCGAGGAAGCTGAGCGCGCTGACATAGGTTGCCATCACGGACAGGCCGACTGCCCACCAGGGGGTTTCGCCCGAGCCGAGGTGGAATTCCCGCGCGCTGTGGACCCGGCGGGAGAGGGCCCAGCCGACAACCAGATTGGCCCCCAGAAAGACGAGGACGATTGCCCAATCGAGGGCGCCGAAGCCGGCAGTTGTCATTCGGCGGTCCAGCCGATGGTCTTCATTCGGCAGTCCAGCCGCCGTCAACCACGAGGCTGGTGCCGGTGACGAGGGTCGACGCGTCGGAGGCGAGGAACAGGATGGCGCCCATCAGGTCCTCCGGGCGGCCGATGCGGCCGAGCTTGATCTTCTGGAGGACGCTTGCCCTGAAGGCGGCGTCGGCGAACATGGGCGCGGTGAGCGGGGTTTCGATGAAGGTTGGGGCGATGGTGTTGGAGCGGATGCCCTGCGGCGCAAGATCGAGGGCGATTGCCTTCGACATCCCTTCGAGCGCCCATTTGGAAGCGCAGTAGAGGCTGCGGTTCGGCCCGCCGACATGGCCCATCTGCGAGCCCATGTGGATGATACTGCCTTGAACGCCCTCGGCCAGCATCCGGCGGGCGACGGCCTGGGCGGTGAAGAAGGCCGCGCGGACGTTCAGCTTCATGACGGCGGCATAGTCGTCGGCTGTCACCTCGGTGAAGGGTTTCGGGCGATTGGTGCCGGCGTTGTTGACGAGGATGTGGAAGGCTGGGCGGGCGTCGACGAAAGCGGCGACAGCGACGGCGTCGGTCACGTCAAGCGCGGCGGCAGAGGCGGCATGGCCGGCGGCGCGGAGTTCGGAGGCGGCTGCCTCCACCTCGGGCCCCGAGCGCGCGACGAGCACCACCTCCGCCCCCGCCTGGGCGAGCGCTGCAGCGGCCGCGAGGCCGATCCCCCGCCCGGCGCCGGTGACGAGCGCGCGGCGCCCGTCGAGCCGGAAGCTGGGGGTTTGCGGCAGGCTCACCCGGCGGCTTCCGAGAGGACGGGGTCGGCAGCGCCTGCATAGGGGATGTTGCGCCCGCCGTAGCGGCGCACGCGCACATTGGCCTGCTCGCCGTGACCGGCGAAGCCCTCGAGTGCGCAGAGCCGGCTGCAATATTCGCCGATCAGCGTGGTCGCCTCGTCGGTCAGGACGCGCTGGTAGGTGCAGGTTTTCAGGAACTTGCCCACCCACAGTCCGCCGGTGTAGCGGGCGGCCTTCTTCGTGGGTAGCGTGTGGTTGGTGCCGATCACCTTGTCGCCATAGGCGACATTGGTGCGCGGGCCCAGGAACAGCGCGCCGTAGTTGGTCATGCGCTCCAGGAACCAGTCCGGGTCCTTTGTCATCACCTGCACATGCTCGTTGGCGTAGTCGTCGGCCACCGCCAGCATCTCCTCGTAGCTGTCGCAGACGATGACTTCGCCGTAATTCTCCCAGGCCTTACGCGCGATGTCGCGGGTGGGGAGGATTTCCAGCAGGCGCTCCACCTCGCGCATGGTCTCGCGGGCGAGCCTTTCGGAGTTGGTTATGAGGATCGCCGGGCTTTCGGGGCCGTGCTCGGCCTGGCCCAGAAGATCGGTTGCGCAGATCTCGCCGTCGACGCTCTCGTCGGCGATCACCATGGTTTCGGTGGGGCCCGCGAACAGGTCGATGCCCACCCGGCCATAGAGCTGGCGCTTGGCTTCGGCGACATAGGCGTTGCCGGGGCCGACCAGCATGTCGACGGGGCGGATGCTGGCGGTGCCGATCGCCATGGCGCCGCTCGCCTGCACGCCGCCCAGGCAATAGATTTCGTCCGCGCCGGCAAGTGCTTGGGCGGCGACGATGGCGGGCGCGGGCTTGCCTTCGAAGGGAGGGGCGCAGGTGATGATTCGCGGGACGCCGGCCACCTTGGCGGTGATTACGCTCATGTGGGCGGACGCGAGCAGCGGGTATTTGCCGCCGGGCACGTAGCAGCCGGCCGCATTGACCGGGATGTTGCGGTGGCCGAGCACCACGCCGGGAAGCGTCTCCACCTCTACGTCGCGGATGGACTCGCGCTGCACCCGGGCGAAGTTGCGCACCTGTGCCTGGGCGAACTCGATGTCCTTGAGCGCCTGGCCGGACAGCTGGTCGATGCAGGCCTGGATCTCGGCGGGGCTGAGGCGGTAATCCTCGCGGTCCCAGCCGTCGAAGCGGTTGCTGAGCTCGCGCACGGCTGCGTCGCCGCGCGCCGCAATGTCGGCGAGCGTGGTTTCCACCATGTCGCGGACCTGGCGGTCGGCTTCGGCCTTCACTTCGGCCGTGATGCTGCGCTTTAGCCACCGGGGCATGGGATGTCCTTCCCTGTCAGGCCCGGGGCGGCGCGGGCGCGCGGCCCTGCATCCGGGCGAGGATGTCGAGATCGAGCTGGCGGCAGAGGTCGAGGAGGTCGATGAAGACCCAGTTTTCCTTCAGCCGGCCATCCTCCGCGCGCCAGAAATCCATGACGCGCATGGTGATGGGCTTGCCCGTGGGCGGCTGGCCCAGGAATCCGCCGCCGAGGTGGGTGGCGCGGATGCTGGGCCAGCCGGTGGAGGCGACATAGGCCCGCTCTCCGATGCGGCTGCGGTGGTTGCCGCCGACGCGGTCCGGGAAGGCCTTCAGGAAAGGGCCCTGGTGGCCGCGTTCATAGTCCGCATGGCCGCAGAAGCTGCCGATGGGCGCCGGGCCGAACCACCAGAAGCGCGGGTGCCAATGATTGACCATCCCCATGCTTGACAGGCTTTTTCCGTCGTAGCGCATAAGGCCGGCGATCATGTCCTCCACCGCCTTAAGGCTGGCGGCCGCCTGCAGGCTGTCCCCTTCTCCGTCGATATAGCCGTCGCGGGTCGAGGGGCCCGGCACCAGAAGCCGGTTGCCCATAGGCGCGGCCAGTGGCCAGCAGCCGGCCTGCATCATCAGATCCGGCAGGTCGAGCAGCAGGATCAGCTCGGCGACCTGACCGCCGTCCCAGCGCTCGAAGCGGGCATAGCGCAGGAAGGCGGGAAAACTCGTTGCAGGAATGCCAAACAGCGGTGCTTCGAACAGGCCGGCGATGTGGCCTGTGGAAGCGGTCCATAGCTGGTCGCGGAAGCGGCCGGCGATCAGAATGTCGAGCCGGTCCTCGCCGTGCGGGAAGGCCTTTGCCAGCGGGACCAGAAGCCCGCTTTCCAGTGCGTCGACGCCGTCCAGCCGGTCGATAGGGGCGCAGATGTCGGCTGCAAAGTCGGCGCCGGCGCGGCGACGCCAGTCGCCCGCACCTATCAGCGGAAGGGTGAGGCGGAGACGCTTGGCTTCGGCGAGCATGTCGCCTGTCTGCCAGTCGTTGACTTCGAATGCAACAAGCGCTGCACAGCGCGGATCAGCGGGCCAGCCGCGCGGTTGCCCCCGGCACAAGGTCGCCCGAGAAATAGCGGCGCTCCGCCCCCAGATCCGGGTTCTCGATCCGCTCCATCACCATTGCCACGGCAGCCGCCGCCATACGCCGGACCGGCTGGCGAACGGTGGTCAGCCGGTAGCTGCCCCAGAAGGCCGGCCCCACGCCGTCGAACCCGACAACCGAAACGTCGCCCGGGACATCGAGTCCATGATCCAGCCGGGCGGCGTCCATCGCACCAAGTGCCATGCTATCATTGGCGGCAATGATAGCATCCAGCCGATGCGCTGCCAGAAGCCTGTTTGCTGCAGCGCGGCCACCATCGTAGGAAAAGTCGCCCCGGTCGAACGGGATGTCGGCAAAGCCTGCATTGTGCAGCCGCTCTCGCGCGCCGGCGACGCGGGCCTCGCCCACCGAGGAGTCCGCCGGCCCACCGATGATCGAAAAGGCCGTGCAGCCCGCCTTCGCCAGCCTGTCAACCAGCAGCTGTTCGCCAGCTGCGAACTCGCAGGAGACGGATGCGACTGGTAGTTCCAGACAGACCCGGTTGTAGAGGACGAGCGGCACATTCTCCGCCTCGAACAGGGTCAACTGGCCGGGCCTCAGCCGCGCAGCCACGATCGCACCGTCCACCTGGAAGCGCCAGATCTGGTCTAGCACCTCGTCCACCTCGCTCTCTTGCCGGAGCGTGAACAGCAGCACTCGCATGCCCCGCTCGCTGAGGTTGCGAGTCAGCTCGGCCAGCACTTCCGGATAATGAAGGTTGGTAAGGTTGGAGATAACGACCGCCACCAAGTGGGAGCGGCGGGTGATGAGGCCTTGCGCAATTGCGTTGGGGCGATAACCCAGCCGCTTGGCAGCCGCCATGATCCGCGCCTTGGTTTCGGGCGCGACCGAGGCGCCTGGCCGGAACGCGCGCGACACCGCAGACTGCGACACGCCAGCCGCTCGCGCGACATCATAGGAGGTGCCTCGGCGCGGCTTCGGGCTTGCGCCCTTTTCGCGGTCACTATGGTCAATGGTCACCCGCACAGCTTGCCGCCGACTGCCTCGTTGTCAATCGCGGCTCAGCACACTCCACGACGTTGACGGCGAGACCGCCTTGGCTAGGTGTTTAGTCCCGGCATCTGGTGGATCAGATTGACGATGAACCGGTCTGGCTTCCGGCGGCCCTTCTCGCGGGGCTGTTCCAGGCCTGGCGCACCGCGCTCCAGAAGCGCGCGCGACACGCTGTCCGTGAATGCGGCAGGCCTGGTCCGCTATCTGTTCGGCTTGCCCGTCGCCGTCCTGCTCCTCGCCGGCTATGCGCAGGCGGCAGGCGTTGGCGCGCTGCCGGAGGTCGGCCCGCGCTTTCTCGGCATGTGCCTGCTTGCCGGGCTGGTGCAGATCCTGGCAACGAACCTGCTGATCATGGCGTTCGGCTATCGCAACTTCGTGGTCGGTACCGCCTATTCCAAGACCGAGGCCGTCCAGGGTGCGGTCCTTGCCATGCTCCTGACCGGGGAACGGCTGGCAGCCCTTGCCTGGGTCGGCATCGTCGCCGGGGTCCTTGGCGTCATGCTGCTGTCCACGGGCGGCAGCGCATGGGCCCGGCCACCTTCGTCCGCGCATTGGGCCAGCCGGCCGCCCTTTGCGGGCTGGGCGCAGGCTTCCTCTTCGCCGTCACGGCCCTTGCCATCCGCGACGCAACCGGCAGCCTTCCCACCGATGATCTCGTGCTCGCAGCCCTGCTGGCCCTCGTCTGCACCATGGCGATCCAGACGACGCTGCAGGGCGGCTACATCCTTGTGCGGGAGCGGGAGCAGGAGCAGGTGCGCCGCATCATCGGCAGCTGGCGCCTGTCGGGCCTTGTCGGCCTGCTCGCCGCGTTTGGGTCGGCCTGCTGGTTCACCGGCTTCGCGACCGCCCCGGTCGCGCTCGTCCGCATCATTGGGCAGGTAGAGATTGTCTTCATCCTCGGCTTCTCGCGCTTCTACCTTGGCGACCGCTGGCACGACCGAGGTGGCAGGGCTCTTCCTGGTCGCAGCCGGCGTGATCCTGGCGCTTCTGGCGGCCCTTGTGTGACAGGGGCGTCGATCAGCTGACATGCAGTCAGCGCATCGCCAGCTCATGCCCAGTCCCGAACCATGACGACGCATCGAAAGGGCCAAGGCGATACCGCCCAGCGCCAGGACGGAAAAGGAAAGGCGTGCGGGGATAGGGGGCAAGGCCTGAAGATTACGCTGTAATCTCAGGCGCTTAAGCAACTGGTGCCCAGGAAAGGACTC
>JBKDAC010000220.1:0-1107 GCA_046316515.1 Sandaracinobacter sp.
CACCCGACACCCTCGACGAGCCGACGACCCTCGTGCCATTCTCGGGCTCGTTGATGACGGTGTTGAACATGCCGATATCCAGAACCGAGCCACCCACGCCCCCCGCCACCCCATAGTCGCCGACCTTGTAGGGGCGGAAGATGATCAGGAAGGCACCGGCCGCGAAATTGCCCAGCAGGCCCGACCAAGCGGCGCCGATGGCAAGGCCGACGCCGGCGAGAAGTGCGGCGAAACTGGTGGTCTGAAGCCCGAAATAGCCAAGGATGGCGACGACCAGCAGGATGTTGAGGACGACGCCCAGGATGTTGGCGATATAGCGCTGCAGCGTCGCATCGAAGTTGCGCGCCGTCAGCAGGCGCGAAAGCATGTTGATCGCCATGCTGATCAGCCAGCGGCCCACCATGTAGAGGGCGAAGGCAGCCGCGATCTTCAGCCCGACGGCGGTCGCTATCGCCATCACCCGGTCCCACCAGGTCACGATTTCAGTTTCCATAATGCCCCCTCACACGATGTGTGCAGGTTGCGTGCCACACACAAGGCGTGGGGATTGTCCCAAATTCCCCAATCCGGGTCAAATTGGAGGATTGCGTGTTCCGACCTCCTCATGTTTGGCACCCACCGTCCGATCTTTGCGATCTCGGGCATGGTCTTGCGCGGGCGTGCAGCAGCACCCACGAGGCCGAGGCCGTAGGCACCCGACCAGGTGCCGACGCCGTCATAGGTGAAGGTCGGGGTGTCCGCAGTCTGCAGGAACTGGAGAAAGGTTCAAGCACTCGCAGCTGTGGTGACGTGACCCCCTGATTTTCCTCCAAGCGTGATTAGAGTCCGGCCTGAAGGAAGGGCGGACGATGAAGCGATTGAGGTTTACGGAAGAGCAGATCATTGGCGTGTTGAAGGAAGCCGAAGCGGGCGCGAAGACTGGCGAGCTGGCGCGGCGGCACGGCGTATCCGAGGCGACGATTTACAACTGGAAGGCCAAGTATGGCGGCCTGGAGGTGTCTGAGGCGAAGCGGCTGCGGGCGCTCGAGGATGAGAACGGCAGGCTGAAGCGCCTGCTGGCCGAGGCCATGCTGGACAACGCCGGCCTGAAGGATCTTCTCGCAAAAA
>JBKDAC010000221.1:0-2688 GCA_046316515.1 Sandaracinobacter sp.
GACCAGGTGATGGCAGCCAATCTGAAGGACGACGAGCAGAGCTGGGTGATGGGACCGGACGGCCGCTATGCACGGGTGGTGCCGGGGCGGCCCAGCTTCAACCTGCACCGCTATTTCATGACCAACCCCAGCCTGTCGGGCCGGGGGCAGGCGCTGCGCGGGGGCGAGGCGCCGAAGCTGCTGCTGGACCGGGGCGTGCCGCCCGAGCCCGACGCAGCCGCGCCCGACAGGAACCAGCAGGGCGGTGGTGCCGCCCGTCGAGAGCGTGACTGACGCCGGCGCATGGACGAGCATCGCGACCTGATACCCGCGCCGGACCAGTTCTTTGTCTGGCCGCCGATCGAGGACCGGGAGGAGGGGTTTGCGCCGCCCCCGCCCGATCCCACCCCGCGCCTGGGCGTGGTGCTGGTGAACTACAAGGGCTCGCACGACACGCTGGAATGCCTGGAATCGCTGCTGCGCTCGGACATTCCGCTGCGGGTCGCCGTGGTCGACAATGCATCGGGCGACGGGTCCGACCAGCGCATCATCGACTGGGCGTCGGGTGCCGTCGCCTGGCAGGCGCCGGACACGCCCCTTGCCCGGCTGGCCACGCCCCCGCTGGACAAGCCGGTCCCGCTGCAGGTGCTGGATGCCGACGTGGCGGCGGAACAGGCACCCGACGAGCGGCATCTGGTGCTGATCCGCTCTGCCGACAATCTGGGCTTTGCCGGCGGCAACAATGTGGGCATCCGCTATCTGCTGAAGGACCCGGCGATCGAGGCCGTCTGGCTGCTGAACAACGACACGGTGGTGGAGCCGTCCGCCGCGCAGGCGCTGCTGAAGACCATCCGCGCCCAGCCGCAGGCGGGCATGATCGGCACCGTGATCCGATACTATCATGCGCCCGACAAGGTGCAGGCACTGGGAGGGATGACCTTCAATCTGCTGACGGGTTCCAATGCCGGCATCCACGGCAACCGTCCGTTCAAGGCCCCCAGGGACGGCCGGGCGGCCGCGCGCCAGGCGGAATGCGTGCTGGGAGCCTCGCTGACGGCGACGCGCCAGTTCGTGGAGACCGTCGGCCTGATGTCGGAGGCCTATTTCCTGTATTTCGAGGAGATGGACTGGGCCCGGCGCAACCGTGGGCGCTTTTCCATCGGGCTGGCGTACGGGGCGGTCGTCTATCACAAGCATGGCGGGTCGATCGGCTCGTCATCCAAGAAGGGCGGGCGCTCTCCGCAGGCGGAATATTGGCTGCTGCGCGCGCGGCTGCTGTTCTATCGGCGCTATCATCCGCTGCTGCTGCCGGTGATCTGGGTGCAGGGCGCGGCACAGACAGGACGGCGGCTGCTGCGGCGCCAGCCGGCCAGCTTCAAGGCGATGACGCGGGCGCTGTTCTTCCGCCGGCTCTGACCACCCGGCCGCCGGGGCTCAGGCCCGTTCGGCGGCTTCCCGCGCCATGCGCTCGGCCTCGACCTCCAGAAAGCGCTTGTCGAAGATCCCCCAGCGGCCGGTGACCACGTTAGACCGGATAATCTTTGCGGGGTTGCCGGCGACGATGCTGTTCGGCGGCACGTCGGCGATCACCACCGAGCCCGCGCCGACCACGCTGTTGTC
The DNA here is from genome assembly GCA_046316515.1 of Sandaracinobacter sp. Taxonomy (GTDB): domain Bacteria; phylum Pseudomonadota; class Alphaproteobacteria; order Sphingomonadales; family Sphingomonadaceae; genus Sandaracinobacteroides. Next base: position 1,600 of record JBKDAC010000221.1, read on the forward strand.
ACCCACCGTGATGCCGGCCAGGATGATCGACCGCGCGCCGATGAAGCAGTTGGAGCCGATGAAGGTGTCGAGGTGCCGGTTGCCGACGAAATCATGCGTCAGGATCGCCGCATCGAACGAAATGAGCGTGCTGTTGCCGATATGCACCCCCCGCGGATTGGTCTTGTCGAGCTTGGCAGAGCGTGAGATGCGGCAGTCGTCGCCGATGGTCATCCCCCAGAGGCGGCGGTAGTACCAAGTCTGCAGCCTGCTGGACATGTGGTAGAGGCGCGTTCGCAGCCTCGAAAGCCTCCGGTACACTCCTGCCTCCCCATCGCACGACGTGGGCTGTGACTAGTCCATACGCCGCGCTGGTTCAAATCCGCGGGGTGGGAGGGTCAGGCCCTGCCGGCGCGGGGCTTGCGGGGCGTGCACCAGCCGTGGGGGCAGGCGGCCGGATTGTCCTGGGCCGGCGCGCGATCATCTGCCGCCGGATCGATCCAGCTGGTCCCGGCAGTCGTGCACACGGGCACGAACCCGCGGGCAAGCGCCGGCTGGGTCGCCTGCATCAGCGCGAACAGAAGAAGGGCGGGCAGCGCCTGCCTCAGCACGGGCCGTCCTCCTCGTCGGTTAGGATGCGGTTGGCAGCGCCCTCCAGGTCGTCATACTGGCCCGCGCGCACCGACCAGAGGAAGGCGACGAGCCCCGCGAGGCCCAGCAGCAGGGCTATGGGCAGCAGGACGGAAATGCTGGTCATCGGGGTCCCCTCATTCCGGCACCCGCAGGCGCAGAGCATTGCCGACCACGATGATCGACGACAGCGACATGGCAACCGCCGCGATCAGCGGCGTCGCCAGCCCGGCGATGGCGATGGGCACGGCCAGGATGTTGTAGCCGATCGCGAGAGTGAAGTTCTGTCGGACATGGACGTCGGCACGCCGGGCGGTTTCCAGCGCGCGGGGCACGGCGAGCAGGCTGTCCGACAGGAACAGCATGTCGGCGGCCGTCTGCCCAGCGGCGGAGGCCGCGGCCGGCGCCCGGCGTGCATGGCCAGCGGCGTGCGGGGGGGCGGCGGGGAGGCGGGCGCCGACGACCCGCCCCGGTCTGCCG
>JBKDAC010000222.1:0-851 GCA_046316515.1 Sandaracinobacter sp.
AAACCCGCCAACAGCGCGTCGATCGCATCTGTCTCGGCCTTCTGCCGGCCCACCACATTGGAAACGATGTGCATCACATGGCTGTAGCGCTCGATGGTGAAGCGCTCGGTCACCTTCACGCTTCCGGCCTCCGCCGCCCGCCCCACATCGTTGCGGCCCAGGTCCAGCAGCATGAGATGCTCGGCCAGTTCCTTCGGGTCAGCCAGCAGGCTTTCCCGATTGGCCTCGTCCTCGGCGTCCGTCTTCCCCCTCGGCCGGGTGCCCGCAATCGGGCGAATGGTCACCTCGCCGTCGCGGGCGCGCACCAGGATCTCGGGGCTCGATCCGATCACCGCAAAGCCGGGCAGGTCCAGGTGATAGAGGAAGGGCGAGGGGTTCACCCGCCGCAGCGAGCGGTAGAGCTGGAAGGGTGGAAGCGGGAAGGACAGGTGGAAGCGCTGGGCCAGCACCACCTGAAAGATGTCGCCCGCGCCGATATAGGCCTGGGCGGCGGCCACCATCTCCCGATAGCGTTCGGGTGCCGTGGCCGATCGGGGCTCGGCTGTCACGGGCAGGCCCACGGCACGGCGCCGGGCCGGCAGAGGTTGCGCCAGCCGGGCCGCCGCCGCCTCCAGCCGCTCGTCGGCGGCGGCAAGGGCCGCTTCGGGCGCCAGCCCACTGTCGGCATAGATGGGCGCCATCAGGGTCAGCGTGTCGGCCAGGCGGTCGAACACCAGCAGCAGCCCCGGCCGCACGAAGAACATGTCGGGCACGCCCAGCGGGTCCGCGGCCGGCACCGGCAGCTTTTCCACCAGCCCGGCGGTTTCATAGCCGAAATAGCCGACCAGAAAGGGCAGCGCCGGCGGCAGCCC
>JBKDAC010000223.1:0-6858 GCA_046316515.1 Sandaracinobacter sp.
GGCCTCAGGGGCGCGGTCGTTGAAGGCATGATCTACTTCTCTAGTCCGACTGCGCTCTTCGACAATTTCCTGGCGCAAGATTGGCGGCTCTACTGGGGGGCTATCTCGTTTCCGTTCCTGGCGCGGCAAGTCGATCGCATAACCGGGGGATCATCTGCTTCGGCCCTGATGGAGAAGGCGGATACCTTGCGAGACTCCGGCGTCATTGGCGTGGGATGGACGACAGCGATCTCTTCTTACATCATGGATTTTGGCACTATTGGCACCATGTTTTTCCTGTTCGCTTGGGGATACTATAGCGAGAAGTGCTGGACACGAGCGATCGCGTTCCGGAACTTCTATGATGTCGTTCTAGCCATTATTGTGATCCTGAGCGCCGTTTATATGCCCTTGATCACGATTTTTTCCGAAACCAATCTCCTTTTGCTGCTGATTTTTGCCCAGATCATGAGCTTGCGATCAAGCAACCAACGCATGGCTTTTGAGCAGCGACTTGGTGGCATTCATGTGCCGGCGGCTGCGTGACCATGCCCCGCCCGCGCGTCATCTTTCTCGGCAATGCAATCGAAGCCGACGTGCTGGCCGAGCGGCGCATTGTGACCGACAGCCCGGCAGGCAGCCGCAAGGTGTTCATGATGCTGGCAGCACTCCGCCGCAACGGGGTTTCGGCCGTGGCGCTGAGCATGGGGCGCGGCAGGGCAGACGGGAAGCCGGGCTTCTGGCCATGGCGCATCGGCCGATCGCGCGGCTGTGTCGCGATCTACATGCCCTTCTCACACCGCCCATACCTTTCCGAGCTGCTCACTCTGGTGTCGGCGCCACTTGCTGTCTGGTCGCTTCGGCATCGTAGCAAGTCGACCACGCTGCTTGCCTATAACCGCGAGCCTGCCCACCTGCTTGCCGTCGCGTTGGCGCGGTTGCTGGGGTTCCGGGTGATGCTGGATTTCGAGGATGGCGAAGTGTTGCGCACCAGCGCGCTGCGGCGCTGGACAACCCGATGGATGGACGCGCTGTGCCGCGACGGCGCCCTTCTCGCCAACACTGAGCTAGCACAATGGACCAGGATTAGGCCGGTCCAACCCTATTACGGGCTCATCGAGGATTTCCGGGAAGGCCCCGCACTCGACGAGAGACCGCTGCGCATCCTGTTCGGTGGAACGCTAACGGCGCCCTGGGGTGCCGACATGCTGGCTGAGTGCCTGTTGCGCATGAAACAATGCGGGGAAAACTGGACGCAGGACGTCAGTCTGGATGTGACCGGCAGCGGGGACCGACTTCCCCGCTTGCGGAAAATCGGCGCGCTGCCAGGCCATCCCGAGGTCCGCGTGCACGGGCGCGTGTCTGACGAGACCTACGCGCAGCTCCTGCATGGGGCGCACGTTGGGCTTCAATTGCGCCCGGTCGGCGGTATTGTTGCAGACAATACCTTTCCGTCAAAGCTGCCGGAGTATGTGGGTGCCGGGAAGCTGTTGGTCACGACCGATATCTCAGATGTCCGTCTGCTGATCGGTGACGGCGCCCTTTATGTGGAGCCCGATACGGCCGATCGCCTGTTCGATCTGCTGAAGTCCCTGGTCGAGAACTCGGAAGGGGCTGCCGCGATGCGAAGTCGTGGCCAGGAAAGGCTGACGCAGGCCTGCGATCCGGGAGAAGCGGTCGATAGCCTCAAGCGCTTCCTATTCCATTGAATTCCAGGCCTTATTGGCCAGCAGATGAGCCCACCATCTGCCCATAAGCCTCGACGACCTGCTCAAGTCCCTGTTGCAGCTCAATGCGCGGGCGCCAGCCGAGGCCAAACAACCGCGACGAGTCCATCAGCTTTTTCGGAGTTCCGTCGGGCTTGCTGGCATCGAACCGGATTTTTCCCTGGAAGCCCGCAGCCTTTGCAATCATATGCGCGAGTTCCGAGATACTCACGTCGCCACCGGATCCGATATTGATGAGAGGCGGTGCGAATTGATCGTCGGAATCCGTTCCCAGCAGCGCATCGAAAGCGGGTTCGTCTAGCCCCATCAGGTACAGGCAGGCTGCGGCCAAATCGTCAGAATGCAGAAACTCGCGGAATGGCTTTCCGGACCCCCAGACCTCGACTTCCATTGCCCCTTCCATCCGCGCATGAACGAAGCGCCGAACCAGAGCCGGGATCACATGGCTGTGCTCGGGATGGAAATTGTCGTTGGGGCCGTAAAGGTTGGTGGGCATGGCCGCGAGGTAACGGGTTCCATGCTGGCGATTGTAACTCCAGCACATTTCGATGCCTGCTATTTTGGCAAGAGCATAGGGTCGGTTGGTCCGCTCAAGCGGGCCGGTCAGAAGATACTCCTCCTTGATGGGTTGGGGCGCGAATTTCGGATAGATGCAGCTGGACCCGAGGAACAGAAGCCGCTCGACCCCCACTTCGAATGCGGCTTCAATGACGTTGGTCTGGATCTGCAGATTCTCGCGAATGAAGTCCGCAGGGAAGTTTGCGTTGGCAACGATCCCACCAACCTTCGCGGCCGCAAGGATCACATGCTGGGGCCGGGATTCCCGGAAGAAGACGCGGACGGCCTTGCGATCGGTCAGGTCGAGTTCAGCGCGTGTCCGCGTCAGCAGGTTGGTGTGCCCGGCCATTTGCAGCCCGCGCAGGATTGCCGATCCCACGAGGCCGCGGTGGCCGGCAACGAATATCCGGGTGGACTGAGTCAGCATGCCGGACGTCATTCGTGAAAGTCGAACGATTTGAAGCCGTGCGTGCGGACAAGCTCGTCGCGCCGAGCGCTTTCCAAGTCGGCCCGCATCATTTCCGCGACCAACTCGGCAAAAGTTGTCTGCGGCACCCAGCCGAGCTTCTCCCGGGCCTTTGTCGGATCGCCCAGCAAAGTTTCAACCTCGGTCGGTCGGAAGTAGCGTGGGTCGACCCGAACCACGACCTGCCCTGGTCGAAGCGACGACCATTCAGGTGCATGCCTTACCGCGCCCACCTCGTCGACACCCGTTCCCTGCCAGACCAGCTCAAGCCCTGCTTCTGCTGCAGCCGCATTCACGAAGTCACGGACGCTGTACTGTACGCCGGTCGCAATAACGAAATCCTCCGGCTGGTCCTGCTGCAGCATACGCCACTGCATCTCGACATAGTCCCGGGCATGGCCCCAGTCCCGCAGTGCATCCATGTTCCCGAGATACAGGCAGTCCTGCATACCCAGAACTACCCGCGCGAGTGCACGGGTGATCTTCCGCGTGACGAAGGTCTCTCCTCGTACCGGGCTCTCGTGGTTGAACAGGATGCCGTTGCAGGCATACATGCCATAGGCCTCGCGGTAGTTCACCGTGATCCAGTAGGCGTAGAGCTTTGCGACTGCATAGGGGCTGCGCGGGTAGAAGGGGGTCGTTTCCTTCTGCGGCGTTTCCTGCACCAGACCATAAAGCTCCGATGTCGACGCCTGGTAGAAGCGCGTCGTCTTCTCAAGACCTGTGATCCGCATCGCTTCGAGTAGACGAAGCGTTCCGATGCCATCCGCATTCGCTGTATACTCGGGCGTTTCGAAGCTGACGGCCACATGGCTCATGGCAGCCAGATTGTAGATCTCATCAGGCTGAACCTCGGCCACGATACGGATCAGGTTGGTGCTGTCGGTCAGATCCCCATAGTGAAGCTTCAACCGGACATGCCTACTGTGCGGATCCTGATACAGGTGATCGATGCGGTCGGTGTTGAACAGCGAAGATCGCCGCTTGACCCCGTGTACCTCATAGCCCTTTTCCAGCAGCAGTTCCGCCAGATAGGCCCCATCCTGACCGGTGATGCCGGTGATAAGCGCGCGCTTCATTGAACCAGTTTCTTTCAGAAGGAACAGCTGTTGCTTCGACCGCCTATCGTGCGCGACCGTAGATGTCCTCTAGTCGGACAATGTCGTCTTCGCCAAGGTACCCACCCTGCTGTATCTCGATCAACTCAAGCGGCTCTGGGCCGGGATTCTCCAGACGGTGGACTGCTTCCACCGGGATGAAGATGCTATCGCCAGCCAGCAGACGTCTCCGCTGAGTATCCACCGTAACGTCTGCGATGCCTCTCGCGACGACCCAGGACTCCGCCCGCTGGGCGTGCTTCTGCAGGCTCAGCCGCCCCCCGGGGCGCACCGCGATCCGCTTCACCTGCCATCCATCGCCACGGCCAAGGCTGCAATAGCTGCCCCAGGGGCGGCGCACCTCGTGGCTGGTGCGGGTGAGGTCCAGGCCTTCGGCCTCGATCCGGTCGACAACCTTGCGGATGTCTTCGGCGCGGTTGCGCGGCGCGATCAGCACAGCGTCCGCTGTCGCGACCACGACCATGTTCTCAAGGCCAAGCGCCGCGACGAACGGGCCGCCGTCGTTGCGCACAAGGCTGTCGCGGCAATGCACCAGCGCGCCCGAGCCGCGCAGCACGTTCCCGTCGGCATCCGGCGCGGTCACACGCCACAGGGCGTCCCAGGACCCGACGTCCGACCAGCCCATGTCGACAGGCACCACCGACACGTTGTCGGCACGCTCCATCACCGCATAGTCGATGCTGATCGACGGAATTGCCGCAAAGGCCTCGGCGCCGGGCCGCATGAAGAGCCCCTCCGACGTCATCGACGCCGCAGCGGCAGCAACGGTCTCAGCCACGTCGGCGGCATGGGCGTCGAGCGCCTCGAGAAAGGCAGAGGCCTTGAGCAGGAAGATCCCCGCGTTCCAGAACAGGCCGTCCGCCACGTAACGCGCCGCGGTCTCGGCGTCGGGCTTCTCCACGAACCGCCGCACCGGACGGGCGGCCTGGCCGGCGACGGCCGGCTCGGCCTCGATATAGCCATAGCCCGTCGCAGGCTCGTTTGGCGTGATCCCGAAGGTAACCAGCCGGCCGGCAGCAGCCTCGGGCGCGGCGGCTGCAATCGCATCGCGGAAGGCGGCTTCGTTGCCGATCAGATGGTCCGACGGCATCACCAGCAAAAGCGCATCGGGATTGCCCTGCCGTGCATGCCACAAGGCCGCCAGAGCAACCGCAGGTGCGGTGTTCCGGCCCTGCGGCTCGAGCAGAACCACTTCGGGCTGCACACGGACATGCAGCAGCTGCTCTGTCACCTGAAAGCGGTGGGCTTCGCCGGCAACAACGATCGGCGGGCGGAAGCTCAGCGCAGCCGTGTCCGTGCCGACGCGCAGCGCGGTCGCCTGCAGCATCGTCTCTTCATGCGCCAGCACCTGTAACTGCTTCGGCATGTCCGCGCGGGATAGCGGCCAAAGCCTTGTGCCGGAGCCGCCGCACAGCAGAACCGGGCAAATCTCATGAGAAGCCAAGGCAAGCCCTTATCACGCGGTTGAACGGGCCTGTCCCTTACCCAGTGCCAGGCCGGCAAACAAGCATCGGCGGGGACGCTCAATCCTCGATCGAGAGCAGGCTGGCGTTTCCGCCGCTGCTGGTCGTGTCGATGCTGATAGCCCTTTCGACTGCAAAGCGGGGCAGATAGTGCGGCCCGCCGGCCTTGGGGCCGGTGCCCGACAGGCCCTCTCCCCCAAAGGGCTGGGCGCCGACGACTGCCCCGAGCATCGCGCGGTTCACATAGAGGTTGCCCACCCGCGCGGTGCGGCAGACGGTTGCCGCCACGCCCTGGATGCGGCTGTGCAGGCCCATCGTCAGGCCATAGCCCGAGGCGTTCACCTGTGCCACGACCCGCTCCAGATCGCCCGCCGCCCAGGTGACGACATGCAGGATGGGGCCAAACCATTCCTCGGTCAGTTCCTCGACCGATTCGAGCTTCACGATGCTGGGCGGCACGAAGGTGCCTGTTTCGGGAACATCCAGCCGGTGCAGGATGCTGGCCGCCTGCCGGCCCAGATAGTGCATCAGTCGCTCCCGCGCCGCCGCATCGATCACCGGGCCGATGTCGGTGCACCGGTCTGCCGGATCGCCCACCACCAGTGTGTCCATCGCCCCCCTCAGCATCTCGATGATGGTGCCGGCGACTTCCTGCTGCACCAGCAGAAGCCGCAGCGCCGAACAGCGCTGGCCGGCCGAGCGGAAGGCCGACGTGATCACGTCCTGCACCACCTGTTCGGGAAGCGCAGTCGAATCGACGATCATCGCGTTCAGCCCGCCGGTTTCAGCAATAAGGGGCACGATGGGCCGGTGGTCGTCGTCGAGCAGGTGGCGGGCGATGCTGCGCGCGGTGCGGGTGGAGCCGGTGAAGGCGACGCCGGCCACGCGCCGGTCGCCCACCAGCTCGGCCCCCACATCGCCGGCGCCGGGCAGCAGGTGCAGCACATCCGCGGGGATACCTGCCTGGTGGGCAAGGCGGACGGCGCGGGCCGCGACAAGCGGCGTCTGCGGCGCAGGCTTTGCGACGACAGCGTTGCCGGCGACCAAGGCCGCCACCGTCTGCCCCAGAAAGATCGCGAGCGGGAAGTTCCAGGGGGCGATGGTCAGGAAAATGCCGCGGCCCTTCAGCTCAAGGCTGTTCGCCTCGCCGGTCGGCCCGGGAAGCTGGATGGTCTGGAACTGGCGCCGCGCCTCGACAGCATAGTAGCGGCAGAAGTCGACCGCCTCGCGCAGGTCTGCGACCGCATCGCCAAGCGTCTTTCCAGCCTCGGCCTGCAGCAGGGCGAGCAGTGTGTCCCGGTCGCCTTCCAGCAGCTCCGCCAGCCGCTCCAGCGCGGCGGCCCGCACCTCGACCGGCTGGTCGGCCCAGCCCGGGGCCGCCGCGTCGGCGGCCGACAGGGCCTGCTGCACATGATCGCTGCTTGCCTCCACCACATGGCCGACGGTGGCGCCCGTCGCCGGGTTCAGGACGGGGCGGGACGCGCCCTGCCCGTCCTGCCCGGCAATCAGCGGGGCCACGCAATGCGGGGTGGCAAGCGCCTGCGCGA
>JBKDAC010000224.1:0-13936 GCA_046316515.1 Sandaracinobacter sp.
TCAAGCGAGAACGCGTAGAACAACGCCGCCTGATCAACGCAACGCTCGCCCATCATCACCGCATCCCCTACCAAGCAGATGCGTACTGAATCAGATACTTAACTACACATCAAGCCAAGAGTTTTTCAACAGAATCGGGCCCATAGCTGCGCCGTGCAGTTTACCGGCCGTGCCAGAAACGTCCCGCAACCTGTTGCACCGGTCGAGCATAGCTAGGCAGTCTTGACTGTGCCGATCAGGGCGTCGGCCGCTCAGTTCGGCGCTGAGGCAATAGGTTAGCCGTAACACCAAGAGATGGAGGAAATATGCTAAAGACTCTTTTCGCAGGAACAGCCTGTGCTCTGGCTTTGGCGGCTCCAGGCGCAACCGCTGCGCAGGCGCTCGACCGTACGGTGCTTCCCATGGTGGAGCCCGCACGGGCGCCGATCGACGTCCTCGATGCCCGCGATGCCAAGGCGCCCCCCCGGTTCCAGGTAACGGCACCGAAAGGCGCCCCCAACATGGTCATTGTCCTGATCGACGACATGGGCTTCGGCATGCCCTCCGCTTTCGGGGGCCCCATCGCCATGCCGGTCATGGAAAGCCTCGCAAGAGAGGGCATCAAGTTCAACCGCTTCCACACCACGGCGCTGTGCAGTCCCTCGCGCGTCGCGCTTCTCACTGGTCACAACCACCATGCCAACAATGCCGGCGCGATCATGGAAGTGGCGACCGCCTTCCCCGGCAATACCGGCTTAAGGCCGCCGACCATTACACCAGTGGCGGAAATCCTGCGCCAGAACGGCTATTCGACAGCCGCGTTCGGGAAGTACCATGAAACCCCGCCGTGGGAGGTCTCCCCGTCTGGTCCATTCGACCGCTGGCCGACCCGGTCGGGCTTCGACAAATTCTACGGCTTCATCGGCGGCGAGACCAACCAGTGGGCGCCAGCCATCTTCGACGGCGTCACCCGCGTCGAACACAAGGCCGGGCCGGATTATCACTTCACCACCGACATGACCGACCAGGCCATCGGTTGGGTCTCGGCGCAGCAGACGCTGACGCCTGACAAGCCCTTCTTCATCTATTTCGCCCCCGGCGCGACCCATGCGCCGCACCATGTGCCGCGCGCCTGGATCGAGAAGAACAGAGGCAAGTACGCCATGGGCTGGGACAAGCTGCGCGAGGAGACGCTCGCCCGCCAGATCCGCATGGGCGTTGTTCCCAAGGGCACCAAGCTGACCGCCCGCCCTGCCGAGATCGCGGCCTGGGACAGCCTGACCCCTGTTCAGAAGAAGCTGTTCGAGCGGCAGATGGAAACCTACGCCGGCTTTGCCCAGCACACCGACCACGAGATCGGACGGCTGGTGGAACGGCTGCGCGCTATGGGCGAACTGGACAACACGTTCTTCCTGTTCATCGCCGGCGACAACGGCTCCTCGGCCGAAGGCGGCCCCGAAGGCACCAACAACGAGATGATGGCGCTGAACGGGATCGTGCAGACGGCCGATCTGATGATCGGCCAGATAGATGCCTGGGGTGACCCGACCACCTACCCCCACTTCGCCGTCGGATGGGCACTTGCAGGCAACACCCCCTTCCAGTGGACCAAGCAGGTGGCCAGCCATTTCGGCGGCACCCGCAACGGCATGGTCATGCGCTGGCCGCAGGGGCTTCCCGGGCAGTCCGGTGTCCGAAGCCAGTTCCACCACCTAGTCGATGTCGCGCCCACCCTGCTCGAGGCCGCCGGGATCCCGCAGCCCAAAAGCGTGAATGGCGTGCAGCAGCGACAGATGGACGGCGTCTCCATGCTCTACGCGGCCAAGGACGCCGCCGTCCCTGACCGCCGGACAACCCAGGATTTCGAGATGTTTGGCAACCGCGGCATCTACCATGATGGCTGGACTGCCGTCGCCCGCCACTCCATCCCGTGGGTCAGCGCCCAGCTGCCGCCCGTTGCACAGGACCGGTGGGAACTCTACGACGTGCGCAGCGACTTCAGCCAGGCAACCGATCTCGCCGCGAAATACCCCGAGAAGCTGAAGGAACTGCAGCAGGTCTTCCACCGGGAGGCGCTGCGCAACAATGTCTTCCCGATCGACGACCGCCGGTACGAGCGCTTCAATGCCGCAATTGCCGGACGGCCCGACCTGCTCGACGGTCGAAAATCGCTGACCGTCTACCCCGGCATGACCGGGATGCTCGAAAACGCCTTCATCAACGTGAAGAGTGTTCCCCACGTCGTCACTGCCGATGTCGAACTGAAGGACGGCGCCACACAGGGCGTCATCATCTCCCAGGCCGGCGCCTTCGGCGGCTGGACGCTTTACATGAAGGACGGCAAGCCCTTCCACGAATACAACTGGTTCGGGCAGGAACGAACGCGGGTCGGCGGCACCACTCCGCTGCCGCCGGGCAAGCACCAGATCAGCTACGAGTTCGTGCCCGACTCCGCCAAGCCCGGAACCGGCGGAAAGTCCATCCTGCGCGTCAACGGCCAGATCGTCGGCGAAGCGCAGATCCCGCGCACCCAGCCCTTCGTTTTTTCGGCTGACGAGGGGACCGACGTGGGACGCGATGGCGAAACGCCGGTCTCGACCGACTATAAGCAGACCGGCAACGACTTCACGGGCACCATCTTCCGCGTGCGAGTCGACCAGAAATGACGGGGATCGCCGCCCCCGGCGCCGACAGCGCAAACGTTGCGCGACCTTGCGCAGACCACAAGCCCAGAAGAGGAAACAGGATCATGATCAACACCAAACTTTCCGGTATCGGCGCGGTCGTCGTCTGCGCCCTGCTCGCCGGATGCGGCGGTTCCGAAACCGGCAAGTCGCCGACTGCCGAAACCGCAGCCCCCACGCCAGACACCGCCGTTGCCCAGCCCGCCGCGGCGGCAGAGCCGAAAACGCTTTCAGACGGGGCGGCGGCAAAGATGACGCGCTTCGACAACATGAACAGGGTGCGCTTCATGGAAATCTTCCTCGCCGGCAAGCGAGCTGGCTCCGATGAAATCGTGGCTGGGGCCTACAATACCCTGTTCAGCTCGGCAGGCGTCCCCCCGTCCCGGGACACGGCGCCACAGGCCCTCGTCGAGGGCCTCGACCTCGAAAAGATCAAGCAGGAACATGGCGTCCTCGCCGCGTCGCTCAACGGCCCCAAGATCTGGTTTCCGGACTGGGTCGAGGTGCCCGTCGGCGTGGAGCGGGACTTCAACGGCATGAAGGCACCATGGGTCGCCGAACTGATCATGGGCAAGGAGGTCGGCCTGGGCGAGGACAAGCCCTATCAGCCCATGTCCATCAAGCGATCGAGCAAATGGGGCTGGAACAAGGGAACGGTTGCCCTGCTGCTCGACGATCCGGACGGCAATGTGTGGATCATGAAGGGCTTCCAGCTTGGGCTTGCGCCGAAGCAAAGTCTCGACCAGTTCATCGCAGCCGGACAGGCGAATTACAAGCAGCTGCCGCCAGGCTGGAAGTTCCGAATTAAGACGCTGAACAAGGACCTTATCGAAATCCCCCAATCCGGAACGGCAACGATTATGACAGACGAGTTCTTCAACGTTTACGATAAGACCGGCCCGGGAATGACCAACTACAAGCCATGAGCGGGCTTGGCCTAATTCGCGTCATGTGCCGGGACGTGTTGGGCTGATGCTGTTCTTGCAATCGACGAGCAGCGCGCTCGTCATCGGGATGTTGATCGGAGACAACCTGAAGATGGAATTGGTTTGGCAAGATTGAACAGTGCGATAGGTGGATTGTCTGTCTGACGGCGGCCATTGGGGCCGCATGACGGGAGACGATGGCGATCGATGCGATCTATCGCCGTCCGAACAGCTCGAAGCCGGCGCCCGGGCACAAGGTTTACCCCTATTTGCTGCGCAAGCTGCCGATTGCCCGGCCCAACCAGGTCTGGGCGACCGACATCAGCTACATCCCCATGCCCAGAGGCTTCGTCTACCTCGTGGCCATCGTCGACTGGTTCAGCCGCAAGGTCCTGGCCTGGAGGGTGTCGATCGCAATGGACGTCTCGTTCTGCATCGAGGCTCTGGAGGAAGCGCTGGCGCGCTACGGCAAGCCCGAGATCTTCAACACCGATCAGGGCAGCCAGTTCACGAGCTTCGCCTTCACCAGCGTGCTGCAGCGCGAGGAGATCGCGATCAGCATGGATGGCAGGGGCGCATGGCGCGACAATGTCGTGGTCGAGCGCCTGTGGCGCACGGTCAAGTACGAGGAGGTTTACCTGCGCGCCTACGGCGCGGTCAGCGAGGCCCGGGCATCGATCGGGCGGTACTTCGCGTTCTACAACATCAGGAGGCCGCATTCGAGCCTGGGGGCGAAGACCCCCGACCAGACGTATTTTGACAACCTGCCGCTCGCGGTAGCAGCATGAATTCGGCAACCGATGGTGGCCGTCCCTCCGGTCGGGCTACGCCCTCCCTGCAAGACGGCCACCATCGGAAGAGCAACGAAACCGGCAGACAATCCACTTATCTTTTGCCGATCGCTGTTCAAACAAACCGAGCCACCTCTGAGCTTGTGGATACGGGTCGCGGTCTGGTCGCTCCTTCTCTCGCTGGCGCTCTTCATAATCGCCGATTTCGATGCATCGCACTGGGGCAGTATCCGCCTGGATCCTTCCGCCCTGGAAAGGGCGGTCCACGCGGTGGCAATTCCCCACCCGTAATGCCCCCAGATATGGCACGTTCGGAAAACTTGCGCCTTTTTGCCGCTGGACGCGCCCCCGAACGGGGAAGAAGCTGCCGCCACGCGACCAAAATGGGGAGAGACACGAAATGACAGCCAAGAAAACCCGGACAGGGGTGAAGGCACTGATGCTAGCATACGGCCTGTTCGCAACGGCGGCACAGGCCCAATCTAACGATGCCCAGGCGCGCGCGCTGCTGAAGGCCATGTCCGACTATATCGGGGGTCTTGCGGCGATCGAGACCAGTGTCGACACATCCCTAGAAATCGTCACACCTGAAATGCAGAAGATCGCTTTCACGTCCACGTCATTGCTTCGGTTGGCGCGGCCGAACCAGGTTCGCCTGGAGCGTGCGGGCGGCTACTCCAATGTCGAATTCTGGTATGATGGCGTGACCTTCACAATTCGCGGTCGTGACAGCAATCTCTACGCGCAGGTTCCCGTAGCCGGCACAACGGACAATCTGGTGCGAACGATACAGGATGGAATGGGCCTGGCAGTTCCCGGCGCCGACCTTCTTCTACGAGACAGCTACAGCATTCTGGTGGCCGACGTTCTGGAAGCCAAGTTCATCGGCCAGGGCGTGGTCGCCGGCCAGATGTGCGACCATGTCGCCTTCCGCAACTTCGACACCGACTGGCAACTGTGGATCCGTCAGGGGCCGGAAAAGGCCCCCTGCAAGATGATCATCACGTCGAAGACGGTCGGGATGGCGCCGCAGTACACGACCCATGTTCGGAGCTGGAAGGGGAACCAGCGCTTCCCGGCAGGTACCTTCGACTTCAGGCCCGCTGCGGGAGAGCAGCGTGTCGACCTGGCGAGGTTGTCGGAAATCGACGAGGTCCCGACCATGCAGGAAAGCGGAGAACCGAAATGATGAAGCGCAAGGCCCACTCTTCAAGTTTGGCGATTCTCGCGATTGCGGCCGTGCTGGTTGCCGATCTGGCCTTGATGGGCCTCCCGCTGCTCGGGCCTGCGCCTTCCGATGCCAGGGTGGGGCGGCCTGCCACGCCCATCTCGGTTGCCGGTGTTGCTCGGCGAACCACCCGACGGACCGTGGTTGCCACGACGGCGGTGGCCACGACCGCTGTCGTCGCCACGGCTCCGGCCCAGACTTGCGTAACATCTTATGATACTTACGGGCGCAAGGTCACTACCTGCTATTAGAGCATTTTTCGATCACTCCGGCTCATATCTGCAAGCGCTGAGGTAATTGGCGCACTCGTGTGGCTGGAAGATGTCGACGAGCCTGCCGATCAGGTTCCACAGGCCGCTGACGGTGCGCTCGCCAGCCTTGCGCAACATGGCCTTGAGCCGGGAGAAGGCCTTCTCGATTGGGTTGAAGTCCGGGCTGTCCTCCTTCGCCAGCACGGATGCTGAAGCAGAAATCACGCCCAGCAGGAATCCCCGCAAGATCCAAATCAGTCAAAACCGCTCTAAACAATCGGACACCATGCTTCACCAGCATAGCCGGTAAGCAACTCTCAGCAATAGCGCTGACGAGAATGCGCCAATGTCACAACAGCCAAACCCCGGGTCAAGCCCGGGGCGACGAAGAGGCATGGAGCGCAGGGGTGCCGGGGAGGTAGGCGCACGGACGGCACGCGGCCCCGGATCCCCCGCCTGCGCGCGGGCAGGCCAGTCCGGGGCGACGGGGTTCGGCCTTCATGCCCACCGCCCCTCCCCAGCCCTCCCCCCGGCGGGGGGAGGGAGTCTTGGCCCCCTGTCTTACACCCCCACCCCCGGCGCATACTCCCCTCCATGCCCCGCCGCGTCGCTGCCATCCCCCGCCGCTATCACCCCGGCTCCTGCGAACATCCGGACACCGACAACCCCGACCTGACGGCGCAGCTCGACACGCTGTTCCCGCAGTCCGAGCGGGATTTCCTGGCCGGCTATGTGCCCTGGACGCCGGAGGACCCGCGGGGTGGGGACCGGTGCCCCTCTGTGCGGCATGACGGCTGGACTCGGTATCAAGCGTAAGATGACAAGAAGGGTGGGTAATGCTTTCCCGGAAGCGCGGCCGGCGGCCAAGCCGCCGAGTCCGCGACAAGGAACAGAAAAGGGCAAGGTTGCGGGCAAAGCCCGCGCGTCGGACGTGTCGGATGGCAAAGCCACCCGCACGCCGGCCGGGCCGCACGTGGACTCGCGGATTGGTGCTGCGCACCAACCGTCGGCCGCTCAAGGCCGCACTGTTCCAGCATTCTGCTGGAAAAGGCGGGCCTTGTCGGCCTCCGTCATCTCCACATTCTGCACCTCGGGCCGCTCGGAAATGGCATAGGCCCGCGCCGTCGCAGGCCGCGCCGCAATCGCCGCCACCCACCGGTCCAGATTCGGCATCGCAACCTCCCCCGCCAGCAGCTTCGCCCCCACGCTCGCCCAAGGATAACAGGCCATGTCCGCAATCGAATAGTCGGCGCCCGCCAGAAAATCCCGATCGGCCAGCCTTTTGTCCATCACCGCCAGCAGCCGCAGACTCTCATTGGTGTAGCGCTCGATCGCGTAAGGAACCTTCTCCGGCGCATAGTTCCGAAAATGGCTCGCCTGCCCCATCATCGGCCCAAGCCCCGCCATCTGCCAGAACAGCCACTGCAGCACCTCGGCCCGCCCCTGCGCATGGCTCGCCGTCGGTATGAACTGGCCATGCTTGTCCGCCAGATACAGCAGGATCGCCCCGCTCTCGAACAGATGCACCCCGTCCGCCTCGTCCACCAGCGCCGGCATCCGGTTGTTGGGCGAAATCTTCAGGAACTCCGGCGCGAATTGCGCCCCCGTGCGGATGTTCACCGGCACGATCTCGTACGGCAGCCCCAGCTCCTCCAGCAGCAACGTCACCTTGTGCCCGTTGGGCGTCGGCCAATAGTGTAACTTGTACATGGTCGTGCTCCTTCGGGGGGTGCATTTGCCGGAAACCCGTCCTAGCAGAGAGAGGTGCCCAGCCCCACCCCCCAGCCGCCCGGCCCCGCGCGCCCTAGCATCTCGCTCCCACGCAATCATTTCGCGTTGGTTTTCGTCGCATTGCTGGTCACCGCCGCCGGCAACACGGCGCTCCAGTCCGTGCTGCCCGTCATCGGCCGCGCCATCCACATCCCCGACATGGCGATCGCTGTCATCTTCTCGCTCAGCGCCATGTTCTGGACCTTCAGTGCCCCCTATTGGGCCCGCCAGTCCGACGCCCGCGGCCGTCGCCGCCTGATGCAGGTCGGAGTCGCCGGCTTCGGCATCTCCATGCTGCTCTGCGCCACGGTCATTCTCGCCGGCATCAAGGGCCTCATTGCCCCGCTGGTCACCTTTGCCCTCTTCACCATGGCGCGCGGCCTCTTCGGCCTCTTCGGCTCGGCCGCCAACCCCGCGGCCCAGGCCTATGTCGCCGGCCGCACCACGCCCGCCGAACGCACCGGCGCACTCGCCATCCTGGCATCCGCCTTCGGGCTGGGCACCATCCTGGGGCCTGCAATCGCCCCCATCTTCATCCTGCCCGTCGTCGAACTCTCCGGCCCCATGTTCGCCTTCGCACTCATCGCCCTTGCCGTCGTCATCGCCCTCCAATGGGGCCTGCCCGACGACACCCCGAACGGCGCCCAGCCGGGCCGGGGTGCCGAGGCCTCCATGCCCTCCATCGGCGGCATGGGCACGGGCGCAAACGCCACCGTGGCCGAGGAAACCACCGCCACGGGCCTGCGCGAGCGAATGAAGGTCCGCGATCCCCGCATCAAGCCCTTCATGATCTTCGGCTTCGCCGCCGGCTCCTTCCAGGCCGCCAGCGGTCAGGCCATTGGCTTCTTCATCATCGACCGGATGGCACCCGGCATGGGCCTCACCGGCGCTGCCTCTACCGGCCTCATCTCCATCACCTTAATGGCAGGCGCGGGCGCCACCCTGCTCGCCCAATGGGGCATCATCCGCCTGCTCAACCTCAGCCCCTCCCAGCTGATGCGCTGGGGCACCCTGCTCGCCGCCGCCGGCACGGCCGGAATCGCACTCGCCCCCGATTTCCACGCCATGGTGCTCGCCTTCGCAGTCGCCTCGGCAGGATTCGGCTTTGCCCGGCCCGGCTTTACCGCAGGCTCCTCGCTCGCCGTCTCCCGTGCCGAACAGGGTGGCGTCGCCGGTGCCGTCACAGCCGTCAACGGCGCCTGCTTCATCCTGGCACCCGCCATCGGCATCGGTCTCTACGAACTCGGACCCCATCTCCCCTACTGGCTCAGCGCACTGGGCCTGCTGCTGCTCGCAGCCTATGCTTGGAAGAACCCGCTGCTGCGCAGGGCCGAAGTCTCCGAATCCTAGGCCAGGACCAGCTGCCAGTCACCCCGCCCGCTCAGGAATGCCACCATCCCGTGCGCCTCCACGCCCGGCGGCAGGTCGGCCGCCGTCAGCCCATGCGTCGCCATCGCCGTCGGGCAGATCCCCACATCCACCCCCAGCTCGAACAGCAAATCGAAGGCCTTGGCCAGATGCGGGCGCCCCAGCACCTGCACCGCCGGCCCGCGCAGCAGCACCGCCACACCCCGGTCCAGCGCCGCAGACGCCGCCGCCACCTCCACGGCCGCCGCAAAGCGCTCGCCCTCGGCCTCGGACACGATCAACAGCAGACCGGGCACTTCGGATCCTTCCGCACGCGAATGCTCCGCGCCTCCACCCCCAGCCCCTCATACAGCCACAAACGCCCCACCCGGCTCTCGCCAAAGCCGGTGATCAGCCGCAACACCTCCAGCGCCTGCGCCGCCCCAATCAACCCGGCAACGGTCCCCAGCACCCCCACATCCGCGCAGCTCGTTCCCGGCACATCCTCGGGCACTCCGGCGTAACAGGCATAGCAAGGCGCATCCGGCAAATGCCCGGCAAACACCCCCAGCTGCCCCTCGAACGGCCCGATCGCCGCCGACACCAGCGGGATCCCCAAGGCCACACAGGCCCGGTTCACGGCATCGCGCGTCCGGAAATTGTCGCACCCGTCCGCCACCACATCATGCTGCGAAAGCAGGCTCGCCGCCGTCTCCGCCGTCAGCCGCACGGGCAAGGCTTCCACCACCACATGCGGGTTCAGCGCCTGCAATCGCTCGGCAGCCGCCTCCACCTTGGGCCGCCCCACATCGTCTGTCCCGAACAAGACCTGCCGCTGCAGATTGCTCAAACTCACCGCATCATCGTCGATGATTGTGATCTGCCCCACACCTGCCGCCGCCAGATATTGCAGGCAGGGGCTCCCCAGCCCCCCGGCCCCGATCACGGCAACCGTCGCCGCCTTCAGTGCCGCCTGCCCGCGCCCGCCGACCTCCTTCAGCACGATATGCCGCTGGTACCGATCGAGCTCTTCATCCGACAGCATCAGTGCCGCCCCGTCACGTGCGGCCCGTCGATCCGAACCCGCCCTCACCCCTTGCAGTCGCATCCAGGTCCGCCACCTCTGCCCAGACCGCCCGAACACAAGGCGCCAGCACCAACTGCGCGATCCGCATCCCGCGCATGATGGTGAAGCTCGTCGCCCCCAGGTTCGCCAGGATGATCTTCACCTCGCCCCGATAATCGCTGTCGATCGTCCCCGGCGCGTTGAGAACCGCAAGCCCCTCCTTCAGCGCCAGCCCCGATCGCGCCCGCACCTGCATCTCATGCCCCGCCGGCACCGCGATCATCAGCCCCGTCGGAATCGCCTGCCGCTCGCCGGGCAGCAGCACCTGGCTCTCCTCCACGGCCGCCAGCACGTCCATTCCTGCCGCCCCGTCGGTCGCATAGGCTGGCAGTTCCAGCCCGGCGGCATGCGCCATCCGCACCACCTTCACCTCAGCCATTCAGGATCCCCACAATCCGCTCCGCCAGCAGCCGCGCGACGTCGCCCTTCGGCCCTTCGGGCAGCGTCTCGACACCGCCGGCGCTCACCAGGTGCACCAAATTCCGCTCGCCGCCCATCACATCGCCCGACACATCGTTGGCCACGATCAGGTCACACCCCTTCTTCGCCAGTTTCGCCTGCGCATGCGCGATCACGTCATCCGTCTCGGCCGCAAAGCCCACCACCAGCCTCGGCCGCCGCGCATGCGCGCCCAGCCCCGCCAATATGTCCGGATTCTCCGTCAGCGCCAGCGCCGGAGGCCCACCGGCCCCCTTCTTGATCTTCGAAGCCGCCGCTTCCACCCGCCAGTCGGCAACCGCCGCCACCATCACCGCCACGTCCGCCGGCAAGGCAGCCTCAACCGCCGCCGCCATCTCGCGCGCCGTCTGCACATCCACCCGCGTGCAGCCCGCCGGAGTCGGCAGGGCCACCGGCCCCGCCACCAGCGTCACCCGCGCCCCCAGCGCGGCAAGCGCGCCCGCAATCGCAAACCCCTGCTTTCCACTTGATCGGTTCGCAATATAGCGCACCGGGTCGATAGGCTCATGCGTCGGCCCCGCCGTCACCAGCACATGCCGCCTCTTCAGCGGCCCCTCTGCGAAAAACCCCCCAATCGCCACCAGGATCGCCGTCACCTCCGGCAGCCGCCCGGGGCCAAACTCGCCGCACGCCATCGGCCCCACGTCCGGTTCCAGCACCGTCACCCCCCGCGCCCGCAGCGTCGCCACGTTCGCCCGCGTCGCGGCATGTTCCCACATCCGCACATTCATCGCCGGCGCCATCAGCACAGGCTTGTCCGTCGCCAGCAGCAGCGTGGTCGCCAGGTCGTCGGCCACCCCCGCCGCGGCCCGCGCCATCAGGTCCGCCGTCGCCGGGCACACCACCACCAGGTCGGCCGACCGGCTCAGCTGGATATGCCCCATCTCCGCCTCGTCGGTCAGGTCGAACAGGTCGGCATAGACCTTGTTCTCCGCCAGGCTCCCGGCCGACAGCGGAGTCACGAACTGCGCCCCCCCCTTCGTCAGCACGGGCGTCACACGCCCGCCCGCCCGCCGGATCTCCCGTATCAGCTCCAGGGCCTTGTAGGCGGCAATGCCGCCACCGATCACCAGCAGGATGCGCTTGCCCATCAGCATGGCGGCATGCCTAGCCGGTCAGCACCCCGAATCCAATGGCTTGCAGCAGCACCGGGATGACATGGATCAATGCGGGCATTCGGCGGTTTCGGCAGGATCAGACCATTACCCTCCAGCAAAGGAAATCCCCATGAAGGGCTTCGTCGACAACATCGAGGGATTGACCCAGGGCAACGCCAGCTTCCGCCGGGTGCTCTACACCGGTCGGCACATGCAGCTCGTGCTGATGGCCCTGCCCGAAGGCGGAGAAATCGGAACAGAGGTCCATTCAGACACCGACCAGTTCTTCCGCGTCGAGCAGGGAACGGCGGAAGTCGTGATCGACGGCAAGGCCCACAATGTTTCAGCCGGCGCCGGAATCATCGTGCCGCAGGGCGCGAAGCACAATGTCAGCAACCGGGGTTCCGGGCCGCTCAGGCTCTACACCATCTACAGCCCGCCCCATCACCGGGACGGCGTGGTCCAGGCGACAAGGGCCGAGGCTTTGGCCGACTCCGAGACCTTCGATGGCCAGACGACGGAAATGGCCGTCTGAGCCGGCCTCACGACCAGAGCTTGCTGCCGACGCGCACAGCGCGCAAACAGCGCTTGCCACAAGCCGCCTAGCGGGGCGACCGCTTCGCCAGGATCCGCTGCAGGGTCCGCCGGTGCATCTTCAGCCGCCGCGCCGTCTCGCTCACGTTGCGGTCGCACAGCTCATACACCCGCTGGATATGCTCCCACCGCACCCGGTCGGCGCTCATCGGCTCGGCTGGCGGCGCCGGCTTCTCGCCCTCGGTCGCCAGCAGCGCGGTGATCAGGTCCTCGGGGTCGGCGGGCTTCGCCAGATAGTCGATCGCCCCTTCCTTCACAGCCGCCACCGCAGTCGCAAGGTTCCCATACCCCGTCAGGATCACCACCCGTGTATCGGGGTGCAGCCCGCGCAGCTCCGACACCAGGTCCAGCCCGTTGCCGTCGCCCAGCCGCAGGTCCAGCACCGCATAAACGGGCTTGATCTGCCGCATCAGCTCCCGGCACTCCGCCGCACTCGCGGCCGCACGCACGTCGAAACCCCGCCGGCCCAGCGTCACCGCCAGCCGCTGGCGGAAACTATTGTCGTCGTCCGCCAGCAGCAGCGTGCCCAGCCCGCCCGCGGCAGGCACCGCGCCACCGGCCGAAGGCTCGGGCACATCTGCGGATCCGGAAGCTGTCTCGACCATAAGCATCATGTCATCCCTTCAGTCGCGGGGGCACCATCCGATAACGGCTCCGCCGACAGAACCTCGATATCGGCACGCCACCAGCGCAATTCCACTCGCGCTCCCCCTTCTGGCAGGTTCATGAAGCTCAGCCGCCCGCCTGTCCGCTCCAGAAGCGTGGTCGCAATGAAGATGCCAAGCCCCGTGGAGCCCGATCCCGACACGCTCGGACCCAGGAAGGGCTCCCCCAGCTTGGGCAGCAGATCGTTCGGAAATCCGGCCCCGTCATCGGTCACTGCAAGCCACAGTTCGGATGGCGTCTCCCCCGCATCCAGCCACACCCGGGACTCGGCATGGCGCAGGGCATTGCCGATTATATTGCTGATACCATGCAGGATTTCCGGGCTCCTCCGGATGATGGGTCCGCTACCTATTCCCCATTTCACCCGCATCTCCACCGGCACGCGGGTCGGCTCGAACAGGTCCACCACCTCGCGCAGCAGAACCGGCACGGCAAGCTCGGGAAACGGATCCTCGGCCTCCGCCCGTTCCGAGATTCCGGTCAAAATGTCGCGGCACCGCCGCGTCTCCTGCTTCAGCAGGTGAATATCCTGTCCCAGCTCCGGATCGTCACCCAGCGCATCCTCCAGGTCGCGCGCAATCAGCGTGATCGTCCCCAGCGGTCCGCCAAGCTCATGCGCGGCCGCCGCCGCCAGCGACCCCAGCGCGCCCATCCGCGTCTCCCGGTCCAGCGCCGCCTGCGTCGCCACCAGCGCCGCCTGCCGCCGACGCCCCTCGGCCGACACCTGCCAGGCATAGAAGGTCAGGAAGATCATCCCCAGCCCGATCGCCACGCCTTTTCCCAGCCGATAGAGATCGGGGATCACCAATGGCTCGCCCCCCACCCAGGGTAGCGGCAGGTGCCAGTGCCACAACCCAACCAGCAGGCACAGCGCCATCGCCACCAGCCCCGCCACCGTCATCAGCCGCTTCAGTCTGCCTGCACCGTTCCGCATGTCATCATCCCCGAACCGCCCGGCCACCTGCACAAGGCGCCGATGTCGCATCATCAGTGTCGCATCACTCGCATCCCCCTGCGA
>JBKDAC010000225.1:0-4782 GCA_046316515.1 Sandaracinobacter sp.
GCCGCCAACGTCCGCGAGCGAAGATCCATCGAAAGCGGTCTGCCCATCCATGCCGGCCTCCATCTCCAGCCAGCATCCTGAATCAGACTTTCACGCCCTTGGGAATCCCAGCAGATTCAAATGGGTCGGAAAACGCTCTAAGCAAGTTAGGTCGTTGCGGACCGGGAACAATCGGCCAAGGCAAAGAAAAAGAGCCCAACAATAAACAGAAGGGTCGATCGAATGTCTGGACCGCTCATCATCGCTCTGATCGCCGCCGGGGCAGCTACGCTGGCCCTTGCCGCGATCGGGATCGCGCCCGATTCCGCCAACGGTCTGGCGCTGTTTGCAGGTTTCGCGACGATCGGGCTGACCGCCGGCGGGCGCCGCGACAGGACCGGTCGGGTCGATCACGTCCCGGCAGGTGGGGCGCTGGAGCCGGTCGGCAGTCCTTGGGCTGGTGGCCCTGGCGCTTGGGCTTGCGGCATTGCTGCACCAGCCGGGGGCCGTGCCCGGTGCCTTCCTGCTGGTGGCCTTTGGGCTCACCTACATGACGGGCACCCTTGTGCGGATCGGCCAGCGGCTTGCCGATGCCGTGTCGGGTGGGCCGCGGTGGGACTGGTTTCCCCGGACCCTTCTGTGGGCCGGGCTGGTCATGGGCGGGGTTGCCGGGGCGCTCGCCTGGCTGCGGTTCGCAGCCGACGCACTGTGGATCGCAGCAGGCGCAGCGCTGGTGCTGGCCGCTGCAAGCCGCGCAAGACCCGCAAGTCTGACCAGTTGACGCTGGCCCGGAAGGGGTGAGACTGCCGTCCATGTCCATGACCTCCAAAGTCCTCATCATCGGCGCCGGCTGCTCCGGCTTCACCACCGCCAAGCGGCTGCAGGATGAAGGGATCGCCTTCGACTGTTTCGAGATGTCGGACCGGATCGGCGGCAACTGGGCCTATGGCAACCCGAATGGCCGCTCGGCAGCCTATGCGTCGCTGCACATCGACACGTCCAAATGGCGGCTGCAGTTCGAGGATTTCCCCTGCCCAACGGACTGGCCGGACTTTCCGCACCACAGCCTGATCGACGGCTATTTCAACGCCTATGTCGATCATTTTGGCCTGCGCCCCTGCATCGCCTTCGGCCACGAGGTGCAGTCGGTACGGCAGGAAGGGGGCGCATGGTTCGCCGAGGTGAAGGCGGGCAATGCGATCACCCGTCACGGCCCCTATTCCCATGTCGCTGTCTGCAATGGCCATCACTGGGACCCCAATGTTCCCGCGATCCCGGGCAGCTTTACGGGCGCCGAGTTTCACGCGCGCGATTACCGCACCCCGTTCGAACCGATGGACATGCGCGGCAAGACCATCGTCGTCGTCGGGCTGGGCAATACCGCGGTCGATATCGCGTCCGAGCTTGGCCAACGCGCGCTGGGCACGCGGCTGATCGTGGCGGCGCGGCGCGGGGTGTGGGTGCTACCCAAATATCTGAACGGCAAGCCGATGGACAAGACGCCCCTGCCGCCCTGGGTGCCAGTGTGGCTGAAGCGGCGGCTGGGCGCGATGGCCGTGCGCAAGGCGGTCGGCAACATGGAGGATTATGGCCTGCCGACGCCCGATCACCAACCGCTGGAGGCGCATCCGACCGTCAGTTCGGAATTCCTGCTTCGGTGCGGGAATGGCGACATCGAGGTGAAGCCGATGGTGACCGAGAAGGCCGGCGACGAGCTGGTCTTTGCCGATGGCAGTCGCGCAAAGGTCGATGCCCTGATCTACGCAACGGGCTATCGGCTGAGCTTCCCCTTCCTGGAGGCAGCCGACGTTGCCCTGAAGGACAATCACCTGCCGCTGTTCAAGCGGATGGTGCAGCCCGACCCGCGGCTGCATGGCCTGTGGTTCATGGGGCTGGCCCAGCCATTGCCGACGCTGGTGAAT
Organism: Sandaracinobacter sp.; assembly: GCA_046316515.1. GTDB lineage: Bacteria > Pseudomonadota > Alphaproteobacteria > Sphingomonadales > Sphingomonadaceae > Sandaracinobacteroides. The sequence goes on from JBKDAC010000225.1 coordinate 1,902, forward strand.
TTTGCCGAGCAGCAGTCCAAGCTGTTCGCGGCCTTGCTGTCGGGCCGATATGCGCTGCCGCCGCGGGCCGAGATGGAGGCGACCATCGCGGCCGACGAGGTGCTGCACAAGGGCCACTATTATGCCTCGCAGCGGCACACCATTCAGGTCGACTTCGACATCTATTGCCATGACCTGAAAGCGGAAATCGAACGGGGCACGCGGCGGACGGGGCAGAAGCGCGCCGCATGAGGGAGGCGGATATGGGCAGCCGGGTGCAGGGCAAGGTCGCGCTGGTGACAGGCGCGGCAATGGGGCTGGGGGCCGAAGCGGCCCTGCGGCTGGCGCGCGAAGGGGCGGCCGTGCTGTTGACCGACGTGGCCGCCGATGCCGCCGACGCCGTGGTGCGCGACATCAGGGCCGAGGGCGGACGGGCGGCCTTTGTGCACCATGACGTGACGTCAGAGGCCGATTGGGACGCTGTCGTCGCCCGGGCGAAGGCCGATTTCGGCGCGCTGCACGTGCTGGTGAACAATGCCGGCGTGTCCGGCAGCAGCAGCCCGATCATCGGTCACGAACTGGCCGAATGGCGGCGGATCCTGTCGATCAACCTGGATGGCGTGTTCCTGGGCATGCGGGCGGCCGGGCAGCTGATCGCGGATTCGGGTGGTGGCTCGGTGATCAATCTCTCGTCGATCCTGGGCAAGGTTGGGCTTGCCGGCGCGGCGGCCTATTGCGCGTCGAAGGGCGGCGTTCTGCAGTTGACCAAGGCGGCTGCGCTGGAATGGGCGCCCCTTGGGATCCGGGTGAACAGCCTGCACCCCGGTTTCATCGAGACGCCGATGCTGGCCGAAGGCCTGCGCCGCAGCGAGAATGGCAACGAGATGCGTGAGCTTCTGGTGGCAGCCCATCCGCTCGGCCGCCTGGGGGTGCCGGCGGAAATCGCCGACGCCATTCTGTTCCTGGCGTCGGATGAATCTCGCTTCATGACAGGCGCGGAACTGGTGGTGGATGGGGGGTATCTGGCGCGCTAGCGCTGGGCTGCGATACGGCGGACGGGGGTGTCGGTCCGCCACCCCAGATAGACTGCCGTTGCGCCCAATGTGGCGCCCATCAGCGGCAGTATCAGGGTAGGGGCAGACGCGATCGTGGTGGTGAAGGCGCGCCAGCCGGGGATGTGATCGGCCAGATGAAAGTCGGCCCATTGGGCAAGGGTGACCAGCGTGACGGCCACGAACGGCTGCTAGGCGCGCGGGTGCAGCGCCGCCAGAGCCAGCGCGATGGCAAGGGCAATGGCGTTGGAGATGTCGAAGCTGACCGTGAAGTGCTCGATGCCCACAAGATCCGGACGCAGGCTGTCGAGCCAGGAGCCCGGCAGCAGGCGCGAGGCGACGGGCATGACAAGCATCACGGCGGTCGCCAGCGGCCAGCCCCCGTGGAGGTGCGGATTGCGCCGGTTGGGAAGCGCCGCGAAGGCGAAGCCGGCGAAGGCAAAGCTGGACAGACCGTCAACAATCGCCAGGCGGGTTCCCTGCACGGCCGCAAACGGACCGTCCCTTGCGGCCATGGCCTGCACCACCGCCAGCCCGCCGGCGGTGAACAGCGGGATCATCACGATCATCGAAAGTTCGGCCTGAATGATGAGGCGGGGCCGAAACCCCGGGGCCTCTTCCAACCCTAGGAAGAGAACGGGACCCACCTGGCACAGGCAAGAAGGGTGCTAAAAGGTTACCGAAAATTAACTGGCTCTCAATCCGCGAGAAAGCTGCGCCCGTGCGCTGCCCTGGGCCTCCAGGCTGTAAACACTGCCTACAGGCAGGCCGGGATCAGCGCCCGTCCATCCGCCTGCCGATGCCGACTGCCAGATACAGCAACGGAATCGCAAGGCCCCAGATGATGGCCTTGGCGGCCAGCTGGCCCCCGATCACCGGCAGCAGCGGGAACACGCCCAGAAAGGCGATGGTCACGAAGATCAGCGTGTCGACCGTCTGTGCCACAAAGGCGGCGACTGTGGCCCGCAGCCACAGCATGTGTCCCCCCGGCCGCCCACGCATCCAGGTGAAGATCGTCACGTCCAGCGTCTGCGAGATGCCATAGGCGACGATGCCGGCCAGGATCAGCCGCATCGAGCTTCCGAACACCTGTTCGGCAACGGCCTGGCCGGTCCAGTTCACTGCGGGTGGCAGGGCCAGCACCAGTTGCATGAGGGCGATCGAAACGAGAAGCGGCACGAAGCCCATCAGCACCATCCGCTGGGCGACGGGCCGGCCGTGGAGTTCCGCCGTCGCGTTGGTCACCACGATCGCGAGCAGAAAGCCGAACACGCCGCCGGGCACGGCCAGCGGTTCCATGCCGAAAATGGGGCCCAGTCGGATCAGCTTGAAGCCCAGCACCCCGGCCACAACAAGGAGGCCGCCATAGAGGACGGCGAACTGCTGGAGGGACTTTGCGGGCCGCGCTTGGTAGGCCGTCGCCACCACGCCTGTCATGCGTCCACCTGCTTCATTCGATCCCCCAGCCAGAAGAAGCGCGCGGTCAGCGCGCCGCCCGATATCAGGCTTGCAATGACGACGGCCCAGATGATCCCGTCCAGCCCGCCACTGCGCCCGACCGCAAACCACCACCCCAGCGGGATCATGATCAGCACATAGGAGACAAAGTGCATGCCGGTGGGCCACCAGACGTCCCCCCGGGCGCGCAGCGCATTGGCGGCAACGACCTGGGCGCCGTCTGCCATGAAGAACAGGCACGACAGAAGCAAGGCGCTGGCCGCGCGCGCACGAAGTGGGCGTGTTCCGCAAGGCCGCGCCCGACCGTGCAGAAGCGCGGGAGCAGCGGCGCATCGGCTATGCCTCGGGCCTCTCCTACGCCATCGAGGCTGGCGCCTTTTCCGGCATGAACT
>JBKDAC010000226.1:0-7857 GCA_046316515.1 Sandaracinobacter sp.
CTTCTATCTCGACAAGCTGACCCGCGAGCGCTTTGGCATCGATGCGCAGGAGATTGCGGCCTACCTGCCGCTTCCGGCCGTGCGGGACGCCTTCTTTGCAGCCGCCGGCGACACCTATGGCTTCGGCTTCCAGCGCCTGCAGGACGTGCAGACCGTTAGTCCGGATATCGAGGTGTATCTGGCCCGGCGAAACGGCAAGCCCGTGGGGGTCGTCTATCTCGATATCCGGCCACGCCCGGAAAAGCCGCAGGGTTCCTGGGCGGTGCAGTACCGCCCGACCGGGGATCTTGGGGCCGGCGAACTGCCGGTGGTCGCGCTGCATTCGAGCCCGCCTGCGGCTGTCGCTGGCCAGGAGATTCTGCTGCCCTTCGAGTATGCCAATGTGCTGTTCCACGAATTCGGCCATGTTCTGCACATGCTGGCCAGCACCGCGAGCTACAACGGCACGGCGGCCTTGACCGTGCCGTGGGACTTCGTCGAGGTGCCGTCGCTTCTCAACGAACGTTGGCTCCTGACTGACCGTACGCTCGATCGGCTGCCGCACCACAGGACCGGCAAGGTGATGCCTCCCGAGCTGCGCGAGCGGTTGCGGGCAGCCCGACAGCATGAGGGCGTATTCACCGTCAACCCCGAATACATGGCCATGGCCCTGGTCGACCAGGAGCTGCACCAGGCCACAAGCGAGGTTCCCGACGTGAACGCCTTCGAACGGGCGCTGCTGGCAAGGCGCGGCTTCCCCGCCTCGGCCGATCCCACGATGCGCGCGACGGCTGCCGTCCACACCTGGGGCCGGCAATATGCCGCCAACCTCTACACCTATCTGTGGTCGGACATCCTTGCTGCCGATCTGGCTGAGGTCTTCCTGCGCGCGCCCAGGGGGTTTCACGATCCGCAGGTGGGCGACCGCTATTTCGACCTGATCCTCTCGCGTGCGAACCGGGTGCCGATCGAGCAGGCCTATCGTGAGTTCCACGGCCGGGCGCCCGACGAGGACGCACTGATCCGGCGGTTCGGGCTGGGCCCAGCTAAGACGCAGTGATGGTTGCGGAATGTAAGGAGGAGCATTGTCGTGAAACACCATGAATCGGTTCCGTTGATGGACTATGTCGAGCTGCCGCCCGCGCGGATGCTGCAAGAGGCTCAGCAGTTCCTGGCCCGGATGAAGCAGCGCCACACGGTGCGCGAATTTTCGGACAGGCCGGTGGACCGGACGATCATCGAGGCTGCCATTGCGACGGCGGGGCGCGCGCCGAGCGGGGCCAACCACCAGCCCTGGCATTTCTGCGCAATCGGCTCGGCCGACGCCAAGCACACCTTGCGCGAACTGGCCGAGAAGGAGGAGCGCGAATTCTATGGCGGCAAGGCCGGCGATGCCTGGCTCGATGCACTGGCGCCGCTCGGCACCGATGACCACAAGCCCTATCTCTCGCACGCCCCCTGGATCATCGCCGTGTTCGGCCAGCGCAAGGGCGGGATCGACGAGGACGGCGCGCAGCAGAATTACTATGTGCCCGAGTCCGTCGGTATCGCGATGGGGTTCCTGATCGCAGCCCTGCACCACGCCGGGCTGTGCATGCTTACCCACACGCCCAAGCCGATGACCTTCCTGAACGACCTTTGCGACCGGCCGGCCAGCGAGAAGCCCTATCTGCTGCTCGTGGTCGGCTACCCGGCGGAGGGGGCAACCGTTCCGCTGCACGCGCTGCGGAAAAAGCCCCTCGAACAGATCGCCTCATTCATCTGATCGGAGGGCGGCTACCTGCCGCCCTCCGCCCGCCAGCGCTTGAGGTGGGCATCAAGCAGATCCATCGGCAAGGCGCCGGGCGACAGCACAGCTGCGTGGAAGGCCGGAAAGCTGAACCGATCGCCCAAATCGGCACGGGCCTCGTCGCGCATCCGCAACAGTTCGCGCTGGCCCATCGCGTATGACAGGGCCTGCCCCGGAATGTCGGTCGAGTAGCGGAGCAACTCACTTTCGATCTCCGCATCCGAGGCGAAGGTGTTCGCCTTCATGAAGGTGCGCGCCTCGTCATGCGTCCAGCCCAGCGCATTGAGCCCGGTGTCGACGACCAGCCGGTTGGCGAGGAACATCTTCGCGTAGAGCCGCCCGAAACGTTCATAGGGCGACGCATACATCCCCATCTCGTCGGCCAGGTCGGCTGCATACTCGGCCCAGCCCTCGACATAGGCGCTCAGGAACAGGAAGGAGTTCCCGCGGCGCAGCGTGGGCAGGTCCGCATTTTCGAGCTGCAGGGCAATCTGGAAATGGTGGCCGGGCAGCAATTCGTGATAGATCAGCGCTGCGGCGTTCGCATAGGACGTCGTTTCCGGCGAAGCGCCGTTGTAGACATAGGCGCCGACCGGAAGCTCGGGCGTGGGCGGCCGGTAGAAGCCGTAGGTCATCCCCTCCTCGACATGCCTCGGCGCCCGCTCGATCGCATAGGGTGCCTTGGGCAACAGCGAGAAATAGCGAGGCAGAACCGGCTCTATCCGCTCCATCGCGCGCCGGAAATGCGCCTCCACCTCGGCTGGCGTCGATGCCGCGAAACGCGGGTCGGAATCGACCCTTGCCGCGAATTGGCGATCCGTGCCGGTGAATCCTGCCCCCTTCTTGATCGTGGCGAGCTCGGCCCTTGCATCCGCCAGGATCTGTTTTCCGATTGCATGGATCTGCATCGGCGCAAGGTCCGTTCCGGTCTGCAGGCGGGCAAGACGGGCGTAGTGCTCGACGCCGCCCTTCTGCCACATCAGCCCTGGACGTTCGGGCGCGGCAGCGGCGTAGCGTTCATCGAGCGCTGCTCCCATTGCCGCAAAGCCGGGGCGGATTTCCGTATCGACCAGGGCCGACACCTGCGCGCGAAAGGTCTCTGCCTCCGCCGGGCTCAACGTCTCCAGTCTGTCCATGGCGGGTACGAAGGCGGTGGATGCCTCGGCCAGATTGGCCGCCACGCGCCGTGCGCCAGCTATTGCCGGACGGGCAATGCGGATTCCCTGGTCGGCCTGCAGCTTCAGCTTGTCCACCTGGGACCAGACATGGCTGGCATAGGCCTTCATTGCCGCCAGATAATGCGCTCTTTGTTCTGCGGTCTTCAGCGGGGTGTTGAGGGCCGACTGTCGAATGCTGTTGTGGCGCCAGCCGCCCGAATAGGGCGTGATCGGGAAGCTGTAGAGCCACATCTTCGGATAGGCTTCCATCCCCCGGGCAAGGGCGATCAGATAATCGCGCGTGAGGCGGTTCTCTGCGCTCAGTGCATCAGCCGGAATCGCCTCCAGGCGCGCCCGGAACGTGGCCCCCTGTGCAGCAACGGCTTCCCATTGGGCCAAGGTGTCGGGCGGCAGCACGGCCACGGGATCGCCGAGCAGATTGCGCAGCGAGAGGTCGAAAGGCCTGAGAGCCGTGACCATCTCGTCATGCACGAGGCCCACGCGCTGATCCAGTACGGACCGCGACGCGGCAGCAGGCTGGGCCGCCTCGGCGAGCACCGCGGTCGGCGCCAGGGCGAAGGCTGCCAGCACCGCCAGGCACATCAGCGGGTAACGCAAGGCGGACGGGTCAACCGCTGCGCGCATGGCCGTCGGTCCTTTCAAAGATCACAGGATAATCCGGTCCGGCATAGGGCCTACCATGCATCTGTCGCGTCTCATCCGCCGGGAACGCCCGTTCGCCGGGCTTGTCTGCGAAGACCGCATCGTCGCCTAGCCAGCGGGTCGACCAGGCGCGTCGGCGCCCGCCCGGGCCCGCCGGCGGCGCCCCGTGCACGATGGCGGCGTGGAAGATCAGGGCATCACCTGGTTCAAGATCGAAGGAAACGATGTCGTATGCTGCACGATCGGCCTCGATGTCGGGAAGTGCCGTCAGTCCGGTTCCGGTGTAGGGTGACGCGTCAAGAAAATGCTGGGGGTTGTGTTCGCCCCAGTGATGCGACCCTCGAACGAACTCCAGTGCGGCTGCACCGGGAATGCGGTCAAGCGCCAGCCAGATGGAGCAGATCTGGCGACCTGACACCTTCCAGTAGGGAATGTCCTGGTGCCACGGTGTGCGCCGGACGGATCCCGGTTCCTTCACCAGCAACTGATCATAATAGAATTGCGCGCGGTCCGAGCCCATGCAATCGGCGGCAATCCGCGCGAGCGTGCCCTCATGGACGGCCGCCCGAAACGGATCGAGCCGCTTCCAAACCTGCAGTTCGCCATAAGAGAGCGGCCTCGGCCGCGCGCCTTCGTAGATTTCGGCATCGTCCGGCGGTGTCGCAAGCGCGGTGTCGGTCGCGGCCGCCAGGCGCTCGATCCAGTCAGAGGCAAGCACATGCCGGGCATGCGCGACACCGTGTGTGCGATAGTCGCCAACGATGTCGGCGGCTGTCACGGTGTGAAGCGCAGCCCGATGCCGATGGTCCGCGGCTGGGTGAAGATGGGCTCCACGAACGCGCCGAAGGCCGGGTTCACGATCTTGAGTTCATTGAAGACATTGTTCATGAAGACATAGCCTTCAAAGCGTTCGTTGCCCACGCCGAGCCTGAGGTTGGCGACGGCGCGATCCTCGGTCGGCGTGACCGTCGGGAAGCCGAGGGCACCGATCTGGCGCAGGATGATGGCGCCCGACGAAATGTAGTTCAGGTCTGCATGGGCGCGGAGCTCCAGCGTGTCGGTGACGGCCGGAGTCCAGTCGATTGAGGTGGAGAGGTTGTAGTCGGGCACGAGATCGAGGGGATCGCCCTCGAACTTGTCGACGCTGGTCGTGTCGAAGCGGACCCGATTGAAGCCGAAGGTCATCCCGAAGGCGAGGTCGGGCATCGGATTGGCCTGCACGATGAGGTCGAAGCCCGGTCCGCTGGCCTTGCCGGCGTTGAACACCTCGGTGCCGCCAAGGTTGGTCACGTTGGTCGACTGGATGTCGCGATAGTCCTGGTAATAGAGGGCAAGGTCAACGAACAGCGCGCCATCGAGAAAGCTCTGCTTGGCGCCGACTTCATAGGTCCACAGGCTCTCGGGATCGAAGGTGGGGTTCACGGCGCCGACGGCCGTGTTGAAGCCACCCGAGCGGAACCCGCGCGCCGCGTTCAGATAGACGATGCCATTGTCGGTGGGCTTGAAGGTGACACCGAGGCGCGGGTTGAAGGTTTCGAACGTGGCGCTGCCCTGTTGCGGCACGCCGGGGCGGACCACGCCTCCGACCACCAGCGAGTTGAGGGCCGTGACATTGCGCTTGTCGCGGAAATAGCGGCCCCCGAGGTTCAGAGTCATCCAGTTGGTCATGTCGAAGTCGACATTGCCATAGGCCGCAAAGACTTCGGACTTGAATGTGCCTTGCGCCACCTGGTCGGGCGAAAGCCCTGGCAGGGCCGCGGGCGAGTTTGTGACCGTGGTGGTGCCGTCGCTGTCGCCATCCGAATAGGTAAGACCGACGACGTAGCGCAGCCGTCCTTCGGAATTGGAGGTCAGGCGCAGCTCCTGCGACCAGCGGTCATAGCCGCCTTCCGACAGGTTCTCGATCCGCGTGAAGCGCACCGGAATTCCGAATGTGGCGGCCAGCGTGTTGGTGAAGGCAGCCGTGTCGCGCAGGTTGCTCTGGTCGAGGGACATGATGCCGGTGACGCTGAGCAGGGTAACGGGACCGAAGTCGTAGCTGATCTCGGCGACGCCCAGCTGGTAGGTCTGCCGCTGGGGCGTGATCAGCGTCTGATTTGTTGTGGTGCCGTCGACCGTGAAGGCGATGCTGTCCTGCTTGGATTCGTTCCACATGCCCATGACGGACACGCGCAGCTGGTCGACTGGCTCCCACAACAGCTTGCCGCGGACAGTGGTGATCTGCCGGTCGTTCACGTCGTCGCCCAGCGGCCCGTCGATCCAGCCGCCGACTTCGCGACGGCCGGCCGACACGCGGAGCGCCAGCTTGTCGGTAATCAGCGGAACGTTGACCATGCCTTCCAGCCGATAGCCGACTTCGCCGTCCTTCACCGACGACAGTTCGCCGAGCGCATTCCCGCTGAACGAGTCCAGCTTCGGGTTGGCGGTGAGATAGCGGATCGTGCCGCCCATCGAGCCTTCGCCATAGAGCGCCGGCTGCGGCCCGCGCAGCACCTCGACCCGCTCGAGATCGAGGAGCGGAACCTCGGGTGCGCCGGCCGCCGCGAAGTTGTTGATCGAGAACTCGTCGATGTAGTTCCCGACCGTGGGAAGCCCCAGATACTGCGACACGCCGCGGAGCTGGATCCGCTGCGAGCCCGGGCCGATGTCCACCAGGCGAAGGCTGGGAACGGCAGCCTGCAGATCGTCGAGAGACGAAACATTGCGCCGCTGGATGTCGGCTGCGGTGATCGCGCTGACGGCGACCGGCACCTCCTTCAGGGTCTGCTGGCGGAGCTGCGACGTCACGATGATCGTGCCGGCGTCCTGTTCGTCGGCTGCGGCGGTGCGTTCGGGCTGGGCCTGCGCCCACAGGGGGCCGGCAATCCCGACTGCGATCGCAGTTGTGACCAGGGCGCGAACCCGCAGGCCGCGAATACCGAAGTTCGACGACAGATGACGCATGGAGGCTCCCCCCTTTGTGTGAGCGATTGTTGCAGCGACAATACATCACTGTATTTGACCTGGCAATGCACAGGTGTATCCTGATCGGGCGCGCCCTCCCGCGGGGGCAAGGGCAGTATGGTGAGGGCATCTGACGGGGAGGGGAGACAGGATGAAACATACTATCATCGTCGCGATTCTGCTGGCGGCTGCACCGGGGCAGGAGGCGGCAGCCTTGTCGCAGGTGGGGGCCCCTCAGCCTGTCCACGCGGCTGCCGCGCAGACGCGCATGCTCGATCTTCCGATCACCATCATGCACGCCGAGGTGGTGAAGCTGCCGCCCGACAGGATGTGGTCCGAGATCAAGCGCATGTATGTCGAGGGGCAGAAGTTCAGCCCGCAGGGTTACCGGGTCGACCGGCTGGAGGATGCCGTGTCTTGGCTCGGCGGTACGCGGATAAGCCGGAAACTGCCCGATGGCCGGCTGGAGGAACGTGTGGCCCGGGTCAGCGCGCTGGATGAGGCGCGGCGCTTCCTTGCACTTTCCGTGCAGTACAGCGAAGGCTTCGTGGTGCGGGCCAGCTATGAGGTCCGGCCCCATCCGGCCGGATCGGAGTTCCAGCTGATTGCCCATGTGGACCAGCCGTTCGAGCTGGCGTCCGACGACGCGGCCGGCCGCAAGCGCATGGCCGATGCGGCCCGCGCAGTCGCCCTGGAACAGACGAAGGGGATGGCCGACGCCTGGGCGGCCGAACGGATCAGGTTGGAAAAAAGGCAGTGAGACCTGCGACGCCAGGTTCGACCGTGCAGCCGCTTGCGCGCCGGACGCTTCTGTCCGCCGCCGCTGCGACAGGGTTGCTGGCAGCCACGTCCACCCGGGCAGCGCCGGCTGCCGGCGCGACTTCCCCCTCGGACCGGGCGCTCAGGCTGACGCGCGACAGCCTGGTGTGGGACAATCACAGTTGCATGCCGTTGCGCCCGGGCGACACGGCCTTCCTGGACCAGCTCGGCCGCCATGCCTCGGTCGGCACCGATGTCGTGATCCTGAATGTCGGGTTCGATGCGACGCCCTGGCCGGACGCGTTCAAGATGCTGGCGACCTTCCGGAGCTGGCTGAAGGCGCGGCCGGACCGCTTCGTGCTGGTGGAAACGGCGGCAGACATCGATCGCGCCCGCAAGGCCGGAAAGCTGGGCATCGCCTTCAACCTGGAGGGCGGGGCTGCTGTCGACGACCTGCCCGACCTGCTGGAAGCCTATCATACGCTGGGCGTGCGCTGGATGCTGATTGCCTACAACCGGAACAACCGGCTGGGCGGCGGGGGCCAGGACACGGACACGGGCCTGACG
>JBKDAC010000227.1:0-2494 GCA_046316515.1 Sandaracinobacter sp.
GTCCTCCAGTTCATCGCGCTGACCGGCATCAACGCCGGCGCGTCCCGCACCGAACCCGAAACCCGCGCCAATCTGTTCGAAACCCTCGCGCTGGTGAACGAACAGCTGTGGATCGGCCATTTCGAGCTGTGGTCAGCCGACGGGGCCATCCTGTTCCGCCACGCCGTCCTGCTCGACGGTCCGGACGATGCAGCGCTCAGCATGCCCCAGGCCCATGCACTCGTCGATGCCGCCATCGACGAGTGTGAGCGCTACTTTCCCGTATTCCAGTTCGTCCTGTGGGGCAGCAAGGGCCCGCGCGAAGCACTGGCAGCCGCCATGGTCGAAACCGAAGGCGAAGCCTGACCCGTAGGCGCAGGCATTTGCGCCAACGGCCCTCCCCCCCCCGCCCGCGGCGCAAACGCGCCGCCCGCTTGCCCGCCCACTCAGCCCTGATGCGCGCCGGCAGAACCACAATTGCATAACCACCTGCAATCCGAGTCCGACTCGGATTTTTTCGAGTCGCGCTCACATTTCGGCCCTGAAAGACTTTCGAAGGGGCCTGCGCAGCCATGCCAGCGGAACCGGCACAAGATAAAATTGCCGCATAGCAGAATAGATAGCAATTTTTTATACTATTGAATATAAAAGATTTTATTAGAAATTTATGCCTCATTGCGCTGCAACGCAGCATGAGTTTCTGCACAAATTTGCGTGCCACTCAATTTTGCTGTTGACGGGAACTGAGTGGGACTTTAATTCCTGGTTCATCGAATTGAGTGCTACTCGGATCGACCCCCGGATAGGCCGGGACCAGCGAACGGGAAGCGCCGACAGCCAGAAGCCCCAAAGGCAAAGGCTGCCGCAAAACAGGAAAGGACAATGCCATGCGTGCTCTCATGCTGACTCTCGCCGCCGCTGTTTCCGCCGCCAGCCTCGGTTTCGTCGCTGCCCCGGCCGTTGCCGGCGATGCCGAAACCTGCGCCGTTGCACCGGTGAAGCTGCGCACGCTCGCCGCCGGCGCCGACGCCGAAGCCGCCCGCAAGGCCGAGCGCAACATCGCCCTGGGTGAAGCCCTGTGCGATGCCCGCAACCGGTCGGAGGCCATCAAGAAGTTTAACGTGGCCGCCAAGTCGCTGGGCACTGAACTGGCAACCGTGATGACCACCGCGACCACCGCGTCGGTTAACTAAACGGCTCCCACGAACGGCCGCTTCCCTCCCCCTCCCTGCGGCCCGTTCATACAGAAGGCGGCGGCCCCGATCCCGGGCCGCCGCCTTTTTCCTTGCACTGCGCCTTTCTTTGCGCGGGCCAACCCCCTTCCCGCTTGAGCCGCCCCCGCTCTCCTGCCAAAGCCGGAAGCGGATGATCCACCGGCCCTGCCCCCAGCAATGACGCAGCCGCTTCTCCTGCCAGGGGCAGACCCCCGCGTCCTCATCGTCTGCGATCATGCCTCCAATGCCGTCCCACCCGGCCTCGATCTCGGCGTGCCCGCACAGGCGATGACCGAGCATGTGGCCTGGGACATCGGTGCCGCCGCCGTCACCATCCGGGCCGCCGCCCCACTCGGCTGCCGCGCATGGCTCGCCCAGGCCTCCCGCCTGGTCGTCGATTGCAACCGCCCACCCGACCACAGCATTCCCGAACGCTCAGACGGCATCGTCATTCCCGCCAATGTCGGCCTGTCGCCCACCGATCGCGCCTGGCGTCTCGCCCTGCACCACGCCTTCCACGACGGTCTCGACGCCCTCGTCGCCGAACAGCGCCCTGCCCTTCTCGTGTCACTGCACAGCTTCACCCCGGCGCTCGCCTCCGCGCCTGCGCCCCGCCCCTGGCCCATCGCCATACTCTGGAACCGGGACGAGCGCGCCGCGAAGCTCGGCCTCGCCCATCTCGCAACCGAGCCCGATCTCGGCGGCCCCGTGGGCGCGAACGAGCCCTATTCGGGCAAGGTGCTGAACTACACCATGGATCGCCACGCAGAGGCCGCGTGCATCCCCTATCTCGGCTTCGAGATCCGCCAGGACCTCATCGCCAACGATCAGGGCGCCGACCGCTGGGCCGCCGTCGTCGTCCGCACCATCCGCACGACGCTGGACGCCTTGTGATCGCGCTCCTCAAATTCATCCTCACGCTGCTCGTCGGGCTGGTCGTCTTCAGCCTCGTCTGGGTCGCCGCCTATCGTGTCATCGACCCGCCCATCACCTTCCTCACCGCACGCGACCGTCTGAACGGCATCGAGGTCAAGCAGGACTGGGTCGACCTGTCGGGCATGTCGCGCCACATCCCGCGCGCCGTCATCGCCGCCGAGGACAGCCGCTTCTGCGAACATCGCGGCTTCGACATAGAGGCGATCGAAAAGGCGATGGAACGCAACAAGACCGGCAAGAAGCTCCGCGGTGGCTCCACCATCAGCCAGCAGACCGCCAAGAATGCCTTCCTCTGGCCCGGCCGCACCATGGTCCGCAAGGGGATCGAGGCCTGGTTCACAATCCTCATCGAATTCGTCTGGGGC
>JBKDAC010000228.1:0-1595 GCA_046316515.1 Sandaracinobacter sp.
AGATGAAGGCGGGCTAGGCCGAGATCGTGAAATACGGCCTGATCTCGGACCCGGCTTTCTATGCCTGGTGCGAGGCGAACGCCGCACGCCTGCTGGCGGGCGAGGCCGCACCTCTGGCCCATGCCGTTGCGCAGAGCTGCCGGGCCAAGGCCGCGATCGTGGCGGCCGACGAGCGCGAGACGAACGACATCCGGGCTCTTCTGAACCTTGGCCACACCTTCGGCCATGCGCTGGAGGCAGAGACGGGCTTTTCCGACCAGCTGCTCCATGGCGAGGCGGTCGGGATCGGCATGGCGCAGGCGTTGCGCTTTTCGGCCGCGCGCGGGTTGATGGGCATGGCAGACGCAGACCGCTTTACCCGGCACCTGGAATCGGTGGGCATGAAGGCCTGGCCGCGCGCGGCGGGCATTGCCACCGATGCAGCACCCCGGCTGGTGGCGCACATGAAGCAGGACAAGAAGCGCACCAGCGACGGCCTGCCCTTCATTCTGGCCCGCGGGCTGGGGCAGAGCTTCCTCGCAAAGGAGGTTCCGCTCGCTGAGGTGGAGACGTTCCTGGCCGCCGACCTGGCGCATGAACCCGCAGAAAGGGCCGCCGCATGAGCTTTCCCTTCCAGCTGACCGATGCCGAATGGCGCGCGCGCCTGAGCCCCGACCAATATGCGGTGATGCGCCAGCATGGCACCGAACGGCCCGGCAGCTGCGGGCTGCAGAAGGAAAAGCGCGCGGGCACCTTCCACTGCGCCGGCTGCGACGCACCCCTGTTTGACGGCGGCACCAAGTTCGAAAGCGGCACCGGCTGGCCCAGCTTCGACGCACCGATCGAAGGCGCGCTGGAAGCGGCCCGCGACACCAGCCACGGTATGGTGCGGCTGGAGGTGCACTGCGCCAACTGCGGCAGCCACATGGGCCATGTATTCCCCGACGGGCCACCGCCGACGGGGCTGCGCTATTGCATCAACGGCGTTGCACTGCGGTTCGAGCCCGCCGCCTAGCGCCGCGCCGCGAAGAAACACTTCAGCAGATCCGCCGCCTCTGCTTCGGAAATGCCTGCGATGATTTCGGGCACATGCCGTGTGTGGGCAAAGACGCGCGGGCCATGGTCCACGCCGCCGCCCTTGGGATCCGAGGCCGCATAGACCAGCCGCGCGATCCGCGCCTCGGCAATGGCCGCCGCGCACATCGGGCAGGGCTCCAGCGTGACGGTCAGCGTGCAGCCGATCAGCCGCTCGCTGCCCAGCTTTGCTGCCGCGTCACGCAGCACCAGTATCTCGGCATGGGCGGTGGGATCGGGCCGCGTGCGGGTCAGATTATGCGCCTCGGCCAGCACCTTTCCGTCGGGCCCCGTCAGCACGGCCCCCACCGGCACTTCGCCAGCGGCGGCGGCCGCGCGCGCCAGCTCCAGCGCGCGGACCATCTGCAGGTTCGGCGGGAAGCCCATCCGGCTGCCCGCCGGCCTCAGCCGGCCGCCTTCAGCGCGCGGCTGTGGCGCTTGCGCTCGTGCGGGTCGAGATAGAGCTTGCGGATCCGGATCGAGCGCGGGGTCACCTCGACCAGCTCGTCCTCGTCGATATAGGCAATCGCCTGCTCCAGCGT
>JBKDAC010000229.1:0-5245 GCA_046316515.1 Sandaracinobacter sp.
CCATTGCCGCGGTATCGCCGCGGTGATCGAGAAGGGCCGGCCGGGAGAGACCTACAATATCGGCGGTGGCGCCGAACTGCCGAACCTCACCGTAATCGACACGCTGTGCGCGGCGATGGACAAGGCCTTTGCTGCCGATCCCGCACTCGCCGGCCGTTTCCCGGATGCGCCGGCGGCCAGCGGCAAGCCCACCGCCAGCCTGAAGACCTTCGTCACCGACCGCCCCGGCCACGACCGCCGCTATGCGATCGACTGTACCAAGGCGATGACCGAGCTTGGCTACCGCCCGCAGCACAGTTTCGAGAGCGGCTTTGCCGCAACACTGGCCTGGTACCTTGCCAACGAAGGCTGGTGGCGCGGGATCCTGGATGGCAGCTACATGGACTGGGTGAAGGCGAACTACGCCGACAGACAAGCAACGCAATGAACCTTGGTCTATAAAGCCTGCAGATGAAACTGGACCCTCGCCTTTCCCGTGCGATCCAT
This sequence comes from Sandaracinobacter sp., assembly GCA_046316515.1. GTDB lineage: Bacteria > Pseudomonadota > Alphaproteobacteria > Sphingomonadales > Sphingomonadaceae > Sandaracinobacteroides. Next base: position 487 of record JBKDAC010000229.1, read on the forward strand.
TGGGTCCGGACACACAGCACAAAGCTGTCCATCCTGATGATGATCGTCGTCCTGGGCATTGCCGGCGCGGCGCTGTTCGAAATCCTGAAGGAAGTCCGGCTGGCCGACATCCAGGCCGCCTTCGGCAGGATCACGCTGCAGCAGATCCTGCTGTCGGTGGGGCTCACGGCCCTCTCCTTCTTCATCCTCAGCTTCTACGATGTGCTGGGCCTGTCGGCGATCGGCAAGCCACAGCCCTATTGGCGCGCCCTGCTGGGCAGCTTCACCGCCTACAATCTCAGCCACAATCTGGGCTTTGCCCCCATCACAGGTGCCGCTGCGCGTTGGCGCGCCTATCGCGGCACCACACTGGATGCAGCCGACATCGCGCGCCTGGTGGTGATCGCCGGCGTCACTTTCTGGCTGGGCATCTTCCTGCTGCTGGGCGTGTTCCTGATTCTGTTCCCCGGAGCACTCCGCATCCACGACGCCACCATGCCCCATGCCACCCAGGCGCTGATCGGCGGGGCCGTGCTCGCGGGAATCGCGGTCTATCTGGTCGCCTGCGCCCGGCAGACGGGCCCGCTCAACATCCTGGGCTGGACCCTTCCTGTCCCCAGCCTGCGCCAGGCGCTGATCCAGTTCACGCTGGCGGCAACCGACATCGCGGTTGCAAGCGCCGCCCTTCTGGTCCTGCTGCCGCCCGAGGTCTGGCACCATTATCCCGACTTCCTGGTCGCCTATGTGGTGGCCGTCGTGGTCGCGCTGCTGGCCCACGCACCCGGCGGCATCGGCGTGTTCGAGGCCGTCGTCCTTGTCACACTGCCGGAAGTCGACAAGCCGTCGCTCATCTCGGCGCTCATCCTCTATCGCCTCATCTACTATTGGGTGCCACTGTTCCTCGCGCTTGCCCTTCTGGGTCTCAACGAACTCAGGATGTGGCGCCGGCGCGGGGACGTTCAGGAACCCGACAGGGACGAGCGGATATCGACGGATTTCACCCTCTGACCCCCTCCGGCGCTTCAGGACCCTCCTGAGGCGCCGGTTCTGTGTGAAGGCGGCCGCCATTAGTGCGCAGCACTGACTGGCGGACTCGCCGCAAGACCGGCCGGCTGAGTCGCCGGATCAGCGCTGCGCGCTGACCAGCACCGCCTTCACGCAATCATCGCCCGCAGCATCCACGCCGTCTTCTCATGCACCTGCATCCGCTGCGTCAGCAGGTCGGCTGTGGGCTCGTCGCTCGCCGCCTCGACAGCGGGGAACAGCGACCGGGCCGTACGCACCACGGTTGCCTGGTCGGCCGCAAGCTCGGCGACCATAGCTTCGGCGGTCGGCACGCCAGCCGCCTCCTTCACGGTCGACAGCCGCGCATAGTCGGAATAACTGCCCGGCGCCCAGGCCCCCAGCGCGCGGATGCGCTCGGCGATCTCGTCCACCGCCAGGCCCAGCTCGGTGTACTGGGTCATGAACATCGCGTGCAGCGTGTTGAAATGCGGACCCGTCACGTTCCAGTGGTAATTGTGAGTCTTCAGATACAGGGTGTAGGTATCCGCCAGCAGGCGCGACAGGCCATGGGTGATGGCATCCAGCTGTTCGGGCGCGATGCCGATATCCAGCGTGGCGGGCGCAGGCACGGCCACCTTCTTCGCCTTCTTGGGCGCTGCCTTCTTCTCGGTCTTCGATGCCATCATGCTGCCTTTCCTCTGTTACACCATTGATATAGTTGGCCGTTTCCGCTGCTCCATGACCCCCGCATGTGACAGAACGCCATGCTAGCGGACATCGAACGCGGTCACCTTGTCCCCCTTGTACCGGCAGTCCATTGCCATCGGCTGGCTCTGGTTCTGATGGGTGACCGTCAGCCGCGCCAGGATCATCCAGCCCTCGCCCGACCGGCTGGCACCGTCCACCCGGTCCAGCTTCACCGCCGTCCCGCCGGTCGCGCCCACCTGGCGGGCTGCCTCGTTCAGGCAGGCCTGCGCGGGTGCCCGGGCGTCGCTGGGGAATTGGTTCAGGTCCGCAGTCAGCGTCGCGGTCGACGATGCCGCAGACCGGCTGCTGCTTTTGCCGGCCGCTGCCAGCAAAGCGACAAGGCCGGCCGCAAGGGCGACGCCGCCGATCACGGCCCCGGCGTCTGACCCGCCATCATCACCTGAGGTGTCCCCGCGCACATTGCCATAGCCATAGCCGAAGCGCGCCTGGCAGCCCTGATCCACCCAGATGCTCCCGCGATCAAAGCCCCAGCTCCGCCCGCGCACGCAGCTCGACGACGAGAATTGGCGCAGCAGTTCCACTCGCTTGTCGGTGTTCGCCCCGCAGCGGCGATAGCGGTTGTCCTTCGAGCGGCACTCCAGCTGGCCGGCGAAGCCCTTGTTGCTGCCGCCCCAGTTGCCGCCGGAGCCACCATTGCGCACCAGCGCCTCGAAATTGCCGCCGCAGCCCTTCTGCACCTGGATCGAATTCCCCACCCGCCGCCAGGTCTGCCCTTCGCGGCACCGGCCCGAGCGATCGGGGCCCATGAAGCTCACCGACACCGTTTTGTCGGGCAGGCGGCATGTGTTCGTGCCGCCATTTCTGGAGTAGCAGGGGATGGTCTGCGGCCGCGAGTTGTACTGGCCGCCCGATTGGGCTGCCGCCACGGCAAGGCCGATCGGCGCCAGCGCCGGCAGCGGCGCCACCTGCGCCACCACAAGCACCATGGAAACCCCAAACCCCACCAGCCGATTGACATCGCGCATGCTACTCTCCGCGGTTCTGCTGTGCGGCCAGAATAGGCAGGCCATCCGCTCCGTCCAGACCATTTATGCGCCAGGGGCCCTGCACGCATGGTTGAGGCGGAGCGCATAGCCAGCTACGGCGCATCGCAGGACAGGAGATGAAGTTGGACGTCTTTCAGCGGTTCGAGAATGTCGTGGCCGAAGCTGTCGCCACCCTGGTGGCGGATGGAACGATCCCGGCAGAGGCCGCGAACGCGGCTATCGTCCTCGAACCCCCGCGCGACCCGGCCCATGGCGACCTCGCCACAAACGCCGCCCTTGCGCTCGCCAAGGCCGCCCGCGCCAACCCGCGCGAGCTCGCCACCCGCATCGCCATGGGCCTGTCGCGCCACCCGGACATCGCCACGGCAGAGGTCGCCGGCCCGGGCTTCATCAACCTCAGGCTCGAACCCGCAGTCTGGCAGGCCGAGATCGCGCGCATCCTGGCCGAAGACGCCGACTATGGCCGCGGCGACGTCGCGCAGGAGGCGCTGCCCGTCAATGTCGAATATGTCTCGGCCAACCCCACCGGCCCCATGCACATGGGCCATTGCCGGGGCGCTGTCGTGGGCGATGCGCTCGCCAGCCTGCTCGCCTTTGCCGGCCACGAGGTGGTGCGCGAATATTATGTGAACGACGCCGGCGGCCAGGTGGACGTGCTCGCCCGCTCGGCCCACCTGCGCTACCGGGAAGCGCTGGGCGAGGACATCGGCGAGATCCCCGAAGGCCTCTATCCCGGCGACTATCTGAAGCCCGTCGGCGCGGCACTGGCCGACGAATTCGGCACCCGCTTCGTCGATGCTGCCGAAACGGAGTGGCTGGAGCCCTTCCGCACCCGCGCGGTTGCCGCCATGCTCGACATGATCCGCGCCGACCTCGCCATGCTGGGCATCGTCCACGATCGCTTCTCGTCCGAAGCCGCCGTGCTGGCCGAAGGCGCGCCCCAGGCTGCCGAGGCGACCTTGCGCAAGCGCGACCTGATCTACAACGGCACCCTCCCCCCACCCAAGGGAGAGACACCCGAGGACTGGGAGCCCGTCGAGCTGCCGCTGTTCCGCAGCACCGCGTTCGGCGACGACATCGACCGCCCGATCCGCAAGTCGTCAGGCGAATGGACCTATTTCGGCGTCGACATGGCCTATCACGCCGACAAGGCGCGCCGGTCGTCGGCCCTCGTCAACATCTGGGGCGCCGACCACACCGGCACGATGAAGCGCATCGAGGCCGCCGTCGAGGCACTGACAGAAGGCCAGACGCCCTTTGCGATCAAGATCGTCCAGATGGTCCGCTTGTTCCGCGGCGGCGAACCGGTGAAGATGTCGAAGCGCGCCGGCAATTTCGTCACGCTGGCCGACGTCGTGAACGAAGTCGGCCGCGACGTCGTGCGCTTCATGATGCTGACCAAACGGCCCGAGGCGATGCTGGACTTCGACTTCGCCCATGTGGTCGAACAGTCCCGCGACAACCCGGTCTTCTATGTCCACTATGCCCATGCGCGCATCTCGTCGGTGCTGCGCAAGGCCGCCACGCTCAATCTGCCGGCCAAGGCTCCACTCGACCGGCTGGATGCCGAGGAACTGGCGCTCGCGGGCCTCGCCGCCCAGTGGCCGCGTGTGGTTCGCCAAGCGGCCCAGGCGCGCGAGCCGCATCGCATCGCCTTCTATCTGGCCGACCTCGCATCGGCCTTCCACACGCTTTGGAACCGGGGCAATGACGACCCCGCCTTCCGCCTTCTGGTCGAGGCCGACCTGCCGCTCACCGCTGCCCGCGTCATGCTGGCGCGTGCGGTCGCCCAGGTGATCCGTACCGCACTCGGCGTGATGGGCGTGACGGCCGCCGAGGAGCTGCGCTGATGGCAGGGCGCGGCCCATCCCCCTCTGCAGATGCCCGCCGCCGCGCGGCAAGCGCACCGGCGCAGCGCCGGCGTCACGACGACGATGAGGCGCCCTGGCTCGATGAAGTCGATTACGACGAGGACGATGGCCCGACCCACACGCTGGTCGGCCGCCGCACCCTGTTCGGCC
>JBKDAC010000230.1:0-9694 GCA_046316515.1 Sandaracinobacter sp.
GGGTGGCAAGCGCCTGCGCGCTGGCGGCCACCAGCGAAGCCAGTGTCACCTCGTCGGCAAGGTCGATGCCGGCGGAATTGCGCCGTCCGGGGAAGATGTCGGCGGGCAGCGGGATCGCCGGATGCTGGGTCGCGCCCACCAAGGCCAGCCTCTCGGCCGGGTCGGCCAGAAGCTCGGCCTCGCTCACGCTGCTGTCGGCCAGCTGGTGCACGAAGCTGCTGTTGGCGCCATTTTCCAGCAGGCGGCGGACGAGATAGGCCAGAAGATCGCGGTGCCCGCCGACGGGGGCATAGAGGCGGCAGCTATAGCCTTCCTCGCGCACCATGCGTTCATACAGGCCCGCGCCCATGCCGTGCAGGCGCTGGAACTCGAAATCGCGGCGGTTGCCGGCCCATTCGGCGATGGTCGCCACCGTCAGGGCATTGTGGCTGGCAAAGGCCGGATAGATGTGGGGGCTGGCCAGCATGGCCTTCGCGCAGGCTAGATAGGAGACGTCGGTCGCCGGCTTGCGCGTGAACAGCGGATAGCCCGGCAGGCCCAGTTCCTGCGCGCGCTTGATCTCGCTGTCCCAATAAGCGCCCTTCACCAGGCGCACCTGGATGCAGCGGCCGGTGGCGGCGCCGAGCTCTTCCACCCAGTCGACCAGCGGGCGGGCGCGCTTGCCATAGGCCTGGACCGCCATGCCCAGCCCGTCCCAGCCCTTGAGGTCGGGGAGGCGCGCGACGCTTTCGATGATGTCGAGCGAGAGCAAAAGGCGGTCCTGTTCCTCGGCGTCGATCGTCAGGCCGACGTTGAGGGCGGCGGCGCGGCGAGCGAGATCGGCGATCACGCCCTTCAGGTGCGGCAGCGACTGGTCCGCATGGGCCGTTTCATAGCGGGGGTGGAGCGCGGAGAGCTTGACCGAGATGCTGTGGGCACGGTGATTGCGCTGCCGGCCGACGGCCTCCAGCGCATGGGTATAGGCCTCGGCATAGCGATCCGCGTCCGCCATCGTGCGCGCGGCTTCGCCCAGCATGTCGAAGCTGGCCGTGAAGTCCTTGTAATCCTTGTCGTCCGCGCGCTTCAAGGCCTCGTCGATGGTGCGGCCCATCACGAAGATCTGCGCCATCAGCTTCATGGCGGCGCCGACCGCGGTGCGCACGAACGGCTCACCGGCGCGGGCGATCAGGCGCTTCAGCGTGCCGCCCTCTTCCTTCACCAGCGCGCGGGTGATCACCAGCCCCCAGGTGGCGCTGTTCACCAACGCGCTGTCCGACTGGCCAGCAAAGCGCTGCCATTCGGCCTCGCCCAGCTTGTCGCGGATCAGCAGATCTGCCGTCTCGCTGTCCGGCACGCGCAGGAAGGCCTCGGCGAGGCTGAGCAGCGCCTTCCCCTCGGCGGTGTTCAGCCGGTACTGCTGCAGGAAACGGTTCACCCAGCCGTCCATCTCGGCCGCGCGCAGCTCGCCGAGCAACCCCGACGCGCGGGCGAGGACGGCATTGCGCTCGGGCCCCAGCCGGGCCGCCTCGATCAGCGGCAGGGCGACCTCCGGCTCGGCTGCCCGGTGAAGGGCGCGAAGCCGTTGCTGGATGCCGTCCGCTGCCATGCCGCCGTCTCCTCAGGTCTGCGGCCGCGGGTTACGCCTGCCCACGAACAGCGTCAACGGATGGGGAAGCAGCGTTGACCTATTTCCCCACCCAGTTGCCGGGCCGCTTCTCGATGAAGGCGGTCATGCCTTCCTTCTGGTCCTGGGTGCCGAACAGGCCGTGGAACAGCCGGCGTTCGAACAGCACGCCCTGGGCGAGCATGGTTTCGAAGGCAGCGTTCACCTGCTCCTTCACCGCCAGCGCGGCGAGCGGCGGCATGGCCGCGATCGCTTGCGCCGCCTTCAGGGCTTCGGCCTGCAGGTCTGCCGCCGGCACGACGCGGGCGACGAGGCCCGAAGCTTCGGCTTCGGTCGCGTCCATCATCCGGCCGGTGAGGCACATGTCCATGGTCTTCGCCTTGCCGATGGCGCGCGCCATTCGCTGGCTGCCGCCCATACCCGGCGTCACGCCCAGCTTGATCTCGGGCTGGCCGAACTTCGCGCTGTCGGCTGCGATGATCATGTCGCACATCATCGCAAGTTCGCAGCCGCCGCCCAGCGCATAGCCCGACACTGCCGCAATGATCGGCTTGCGCGTGCGGGTCAGCAGCTCGTAGCCAGCGAAATAATTGTCGCCGAACATGTCGCCCACGCCCTGCGGCTGCATTTCCTTGATGTCGGCGCCGGCGGCAAAGGCCTTCTCGCTGCCGGTCAGCACGGCGCAGCGCTGCGTGGGATCGGCATCATAGGCGGCGAACGCCTTCAACAGGTCCTGCAGCACCTGGTTGTTGAGCGCGTTCAGCGCCTGCGGGCGGTTCAGCGTGACGACAGTCACTGCGCCCTTCTGTTCCACGATCAGGGTTACAAAGGCCATTGTCACCTCCTGTGAAGCTGTTCATGCCCCGCCACGGCGCGAAGCGATGGGCAAGGATCGGGGCAAGCATGTCATAGGTCGCCCAGTCGTCCGGTAGGCTGTAGGCAAAGTCCGCGTCCGGAAAACTCTTGGCATAGTCAGGCATGAACGATGGCTCGCCCTCGTCCAGCCGGTCCTCGTCGAACAGATAATAGGCCTGGGCAAAGCGGTTGCCCTCGGCCGACAGGTCGGCGTCGGTCAGCTGCTCGGCGCAATTGGCCATGAACCAGGCCCCCGGCGTGATGGCGCGGGCGTGCTGCGGGGCAAGCGCGGGGGTATGCCGGTCCGCACCATGGCCGTTCAGCAGCATCCAGGCGAGGAACATGCCCATGTGGGTCGCACCCGCCGCGCGGGGCAGATCGGCGGGAAAGTCGCCCCCATAGTGCCAGACGGCTGCGTCGTAGATCATGCGGGCTTCATTCCGGCAGGCCCACCGCACGGCGCACGGCTCGTGCAACACTGTCGGCCGCGCGCGTGCCGAGTTCCGCCAGCAGCAGGGGCTCCACGCGGGCAGGGCTCTCGGCCGACAGGCTGATTGCGAACAGGCTGTCGCCGTCGAAGGGCGTGTGGATCGGGCGGATCGTGCGGGCAAGGCCGTCATGCGCCATCATCGCAAGCCGTTTCGCAGCCGGGCGGGTTAGCGGCACGTCGGTCACCACCGCGCCGATGGTGGTGTTGCCTTCCCCATAGACCTGGGTGCGCCCGCCGAGCTTGGGCATGGGCACCGCCCCGGCGCGCGGCGGCTCGCCGGCCTCCACCTCGCCGAAGCAGTTGACCGCGATCAGCGCCGCCACCTGCCCGCCGCCATCCAGCGCGGCGCGCGCAAAGCCGATACCGCCCGCCCGACTTCCGGCCCGGGCGCCAAAGGCCGCGCCGACAGGCCCTTCCCCGGCTTCCTCCGACAGGGCCGCAAAGGCTTCATGCGCCAGCCGGCGATAGGGCGGTTCGGCCCCGCCGATCTGCGCCCAGCCCTTGTCTCCGCCATTGGCCAGATCGAACAGGATCGCAGACGGCAGAACCGGCACGCAGACGTCGTCGGTGACGGGAAGGCCGATTCCCGCACGTGCGAGCATCACGGCGAGCTCGGACGCGGCCTCAAGGCCAAAGACGCTTCCGCCCGCCAGCACCAGCCCGTGCACCCGCTCGACCAGCGTGCTCGGCTCCAGCGCATCGGTTTCCCGCGTGCCGGGCCCGCCGCCGCGCACGTCGCAGGCCATCACGACCGGGGCATCCGGCAGCAGCAGGGTGACACCCGTGCGCGCCACCGGGCAGTGGGCGTGGCCGATGCGCAGGCCCGGCAGCATCAGGCCCAGTCCCTCAATTGCCGAGGAAACCCACCGCGTCGCGCACCTCCCGCATGGTTTCGCGGGCAACGACGCGCGCCTGTTCCGCGCCCTGGGCCAGAGCCGCGTCGATTGCGACGGGGTTCGCCAGCAGCTCGCGATAGCGCGCGTTCATCGGGGCGAGCTTTGCGACCACCAGGTCGGCCAACGCCGGCTTGAAGACCCCAAAGCCCTGCCCCCCGAACTGGGCCAGCACATCGGCCAGCGTGCCGCCCGAAAGCGTCGCATAGATCTCCACCAGGTTGCGCGCCTCGGGCCGGTTCTCCAGCCCCGCGACGTCGGTCGGCAGCTGCTCGGGATCGGTCTTCGCCCGCTTCAGCTTGTTGCGGATCTCCTCCTCACTGTCCGTCAGGTTGATCCGGCTCTGGTCCGACGGGTCCGACTTGGACATCTTGGCGCTGCCGTCGCGCAAGCTGCGCACACGCGGGCTCGAAGGCGGAATGGTCGGCTCAGGCAGCGGGAACAGTTCGCGGCCGAAATCAGTGTTGAACTTGGTCGCGATGTCGCGGGCCAGTTCCAGATGCTGCTTCTGGTCGTCGCCGACCGGCACATGGGTTGCCTTGTAGAGCAGCACGTCGGCGGCCTGCAGCACCGGATAGGTGTAGAGTCCGACAGAGGCTCCCTCGCGGTCCTTGCCGGACTTCTCCTTGAACTGCGTCATACGGTTCAGCCAGCCCATGCGCGCGGTGCAGGCAAGCACCCAGGCGAGCTCGGCATGCTCGGTCACCTGGCTCTGGTTCCACAGCACCGACTTCGCCGGGTCGATGCCGGCCGCCATCAGGGCGGCTGCAATCTCACGGGTGGACTGCTTCAGCTCGGCCGGGTCCTGGAACAGGGTGATGGCGTGCATGTCGGCGATGAAGAACCAGGCGCGGTCGCCGGGCTTCAGCATATCCTGCATCAGCACCCAGTTGCGGATGGCGCCCAGATAATTGCCGAGATGAAGGCTGCCTGTCGGCTGGATGCCGGACACGATGATCATATGGCCCTCCCTTGCCATATCCAGTCGACAAAATGTCGGAACCTCGGCTGGATGCCGGACACGATGATCATGCGTTACCTCTGCGGAAGGCGGACACCAGCTGGCGCGGGTTGTAGGCCCCGATCACAAAGCCGGCTCCGAAATAGGCGACAACCCCCCCGCCGACCAGCAGGCCCAGCGCAACAAGACGCTGCAGCCCACCGCCCTGGGTGTAGGGCATGACGAAGGCAGAGGCGAACCACAGCACGGTTGCCATCAGCAGCCCGGCGAGCACCATGCGGGGAACGGTGCGGCGCACACCCTCGTCAGCGTGGTAATCGCCGCGCCGGTGCAGATACCACCACAGCAGGCCGACGTTCAGCCAGGCCGACAGAGCCGTCGCCAGCGCGATACCCACATGCTGGAACCACCAGATGAGGGTGAGGTTGCCGACCAGGTTGGCGGCAATGGCGGCCAACGCGATGCGCATGGGCGTGCGCGTGTCGCCGCGCGAATGGAAGCCCGGCGTCAGCACCTTGATCAGCACATAGGCCGGCAGGCCCAACGCGAAGGCCTGCAGCGCCATATAGGCACCGACGGTATCGTCACGGCCGAATTCACCCTGCTGGAACAGGGCCGAGATGATGGGCTCGGCTGCCGCGATGAAGGCGAAGGCGGCCGGGATGCTGAGCAGCAGCACGAACTCGATCGCGCGGTTCTGCTGGTGGATCGCGGCCTCAGGATTGCCGGCGCCCAGCAGCCGCGACATGGTGGGCAGCAGCGCGACGCCCATGCCGATGCCGATCATGCCCAGCGGAAGCTGGTTCAGCCGGTCCGCATAATAAAGGTATGACACAGAGCCCTGCGGCAACAGCCGGGCGGCGATCATGGTGGACACCAGCAGGTTCACCTGCGTGGCGCCGGCCCCAAGGGCAGCGGGGCCGATGCGGCGCAGCAGCGTCCGGGTTTCGGGCGTCACCTGCGGCCAGCGCAGGCGCGGCAGCAGCCCCGCCTGGTGGCAGCCCCAGGCCAGCCACACCAGCTGCAACACGCCCGCCAAGCTGACGGATATGGCGAGCACACGGGCCGTTTCCACCGCCGTATCGCCGCGGAACAGGATCAGCGCGCCCACCATCGCCGCGTTCAGCAGGATGGGCGCAGCCGCATTGACCCAGAAGCGCCCGACCGCATTCAGCACGCCCCCCAGCAGCGCCGTGATCGAGATCAGCAGCAGATAGGGGAAGGTGAGCCGCGTGAGTTCGGTCGTGAAGGCGAGCTTTTCCGGGTCGCCATCCTGGAAGCCGCCGGTCATCAGCCAGACGATCGGGCCGGCCGCCAGCATGAACAGCGCCGAGAAGACCAGCAGAATCGGGGTCAGCAGGGCCAGCGCCTGCTCGGTGAAGTCCAGCCCTGCGCGCACGTCGGAAACGCCGCCGTCCTTGCGGCCGAGCTTCGACGACACCATGGGCACGAAGGCCGCCGAAAAGGCCCCTTCGGCAAACAGCGAGCGGAACAGGTTGGGCAGGCGGAAGGCAACCAGGAAGGCGTCGGCCGCGAAGCCGGCGCCCAGGAAGCGCGCCATCAGCAGGTCGCGTGCGAAACCCGCGAACCGCGAAATCAGCGTGAAGCCGCCGACCGTGGTTGCAGCGCGGATCAGCGACATAGGCGGGCCGGGCCCCTGCCCTGCTTGCGGATCAGGCGTTGCCCATCGGCTGATCGACGCCACCGCGCGCTTCCAGCTGCTGCAGATAGAGGCCACCGAAGTCAATCGGCTCCAGCATCAGCGGCGGGAAGCCGCCGTCGCGCACGGTGTCCGCGATCACGCGGCGAGCGAAGGGAAAAAGGATCCGGGGTGCCTCGACGATAAGGAAGGGCTCGATCGCTTCCTGCGGGGCACCGGTCAGCCGGAAAAGGCCCGCGTAAAGAAGCTCCACCTGGAAGGCGAGGCTGTTGTCCGGCGCGCGGGCCGACGCCTCGATCTTCAGCTCGACTTCATACATGTCCTGCCCGCCGGCGCGGGCGTTCACATTCACGTTGATTTCGATCTTGGGCTGGCCCTGCATCTGCAGCGAGCCCGGCGCGTTCGGATTCTCGAACGACAGGTCCTTCACATATTGCGCGAGAATTCCGGCCTGCGGCGCAAGATCAGCACCATTTGCAAGGGCTTCGGCAGCTTCGGGGGTGATTTCGGTCATGTGCTGGCTCTCGCAGTTCGGGTGCAGTGCTGCACCGCCGGGATGAATTGCCGCGCGGGCTAGCAGCGTGGGGGGCCCACCGCAAGCGCGGCGCGTATCGGGCCGGGCCCCTCCGAATGGGGCAGACCGCGCCGCAGGTGCGACAGCCCGCCACCGTCAGCGCCCTTGTTCAGCGACTGCGACTGCCTATTTTCAGGAACAACGGTTGCATCTTGCACCCTTGGGACCGTAAACGTGTGTCTGGGCGGTGTTGGCCGAACCGCACACCCGGGTTGTTGAGGAAGGGGTTCGGCAAATCGAGGCACGTGACATGCAGAGCGGATGGGTCGAGATCTTCTTTCTGGCGATGCTGGCAGGCTTCATTGGCCTCCGGCTCTACCATGTCCTTGGCCGTCGCACGGGCCATGAAAAGCCGGTGGCCGATCCGTTCCGGCCTGCCAAGCCCGACGCCCTGCGCCCGGCTGGGCGGCTGCGGTCGGAACCCGACGCCCCGATCCCGATCGATCTTCCCCTCGATGTCGCCCCAGATGTCCGCCCCGGCCTGGAGCAGGTGGCCCGTGCCGACCGCGGCTTTGCGGCCGACCGCTTCCTCGCCGGCGCCCAGGGCGCCTATGCAATGGTTCTGGAATCCTTCTGGAACGGCGACCTGGACCAGCTGGCAGACCTGGTATCTGACGAGATGCTCGCCAATTTCCGCACTGCCGTCGAGGCCCGCAAGACCTCTGGCGAGCATGTAGAGAACCGCCTGCTGCAGGTGGACCGCGCCCAGATCGTCGGCGCCCACATGACCGGCACGATGGCGGAAATCACCGTCCGCTTCGATGCCGAGATCGTGACCGTGACCCGCGATGCCGAAGGCCGTGTGATCGCCGGTGACCCAAACCAGTCGGTCGAGACGCACGACCTGTGGGCCTTCAGCCGCCACACAGCGTCCGACGATCCGGCCTGGCTGCTCGTCGCCACCGACGAAGAGGCGTGAGGCCGACAGCGGGCAGGCTTGCCGCCTTCGGCGCGGCAGCCCTTCTATCTGCCTGCTCCACACCCCGCCCTGCCCCACCCGCGGCAGTCGCCCCGCCGCCCGCCGTGGCAGCATCATCTAAGCCAACTGCCGTCCGGCCGCCCGCCGTTCCGGTCGCCCTTCCGCCGGGATTTGTCGCAAGTCCCGAGGCGCTGTCCGCCTTCCGTCGGGCCTGCCCCCGGCTTCTGAAGCGCGAGGATGCCTCGGGCCTGGCCGAGCCGGCCGACTGGCAGTCGGCCTGCGCCGACCCTGAGGCCGACCCGGCCACCTTCTTTGCGCGCCATTTCACGGCAGTCCGCCTGGGCGATGGGCGCGGCCTTGCGACCGGCTATTTCGAGCCGGAGATCGCGGGCCTTGCAGCCGCCACCCCCGGCGCAGCACCCGTGCTTGCCCGACCGCCGGAACTCGTCGACCTGAACCTCAGGGACTGGAAGATCGAGGGCGGCACTATCCGGGGGCTGGTGAAGGGCAATCGCGTGGTGCGCGCGCCCGACAGGGCCGCGATCGAGGGCGGCGCCTTTGCGGGCCGGGGCCTCGAACTGGCCTGGGCGGCTGACCCGGTCGACCTCTTCTTTCTGCAGATCCAGGGCAGCGGACGGCTCCGCCTGCCCGACGGCAATGTACTCAGGATCGGATATGATGGCCAGAATGGCCACCAATATGTCGCGATCGGCAAGCTGCTGAAGGAACGCGGCATCCTGCCGAAACCGGGCATGGCCGAGATCAAGGACTGGTTGCGCGCCAATCCGGCAGAGGGCGCGGCGCTGATGCGGGAAAATCCCAGCTACATCTTTTTCCGCAAGCTGCCCGACAGCATCGACGGCCCGATCGGCGCTTTGGGCGTGTCGCTGATGGCCGAGGCCAATGCGGCCGCAGACCCGGCAACCCTGCCGCTCGGCACGCCGGTCTGGATCGAGACCGAGGTGGCGGGCGCGCCTTTCCAACGACTGCTGGTGGCGTCCGACACCGGGGGCGCGATCAAGGGCGCGAACCGCTTCGACATCTTCTTCGGTGCGGGCGAGGCCGCAGGCGCGAAGGCAGGCCCGCTAGCAGCCCCCTTGTCGGCCACGCTGCTGCTTCCCACGGCAGCGGCCCAGCGCCTTCAGCCATGACCCGGCGGCTCGCGCCGGGCAGATACGCATGACCCGGCGCCTTGCGCCGGATGAGCAGGCGCTTTGGGCCCTGGTCGCCGCGACCGTGAAGCCGCTGCACCCGGGCCAGCAAGCAGAGGTCACGGCGAACATGCCGGCCCAGGCCCCTCCCCTTCCGCTGCGCGGGGTGGACAGGGCCGGTGTCGGCCCGCGCCGGGCGGCCCCCAGCCCTGTCACGACACGGCCGGTGACAGGGCCGTCGGCCGAAACGCTCGATGCCAGCTGGGATCGGCAGATTTCCTCGGGGCGGATCACGCCCGATCTGGTGATCGACCTGCACGGGCTGCGGCGCGAAGCTGCGCGGCGGCTGCTCTATGAACGGGTCGTTGCCGCCTCGGACCAGGGGCACCGGGTTATCCTGGTGATCACAGGCAAGGGCAGCGATCCGGGTCCGGCACCTGCCGACCTGATGCAGGGCCTGCCGGCGCATCTTTCGGTCAGGGGCGCCATCCGCGCCGATCTGCCGCGCTGGCTGGGCGAGGAGGGGCTTTCGACCCGCATCGCCGCCGTCCGGCGCGCCCATCCGCGCCACGGCGGCGGCGGCGCGGC
>JBKDAC010000231.1:0-2697 GCA_046316515.1 Sandaracinobacter sp.
TTCGCACCCAGAGTCTGGCCCAGCTGCTCGGCCTGTCCGCCGCCCTGGCGCGAGCGGGTCGCTGAGCGCAGCCCCATGACAGCGGCCGGAAAGATCCGCGGCATGCGCTGGGAAGCGAACCCCGAGTCGCTTCTGGCGACGCTCGGCCCGCCGCGCGCGGCGGGGGTCATCCCACATTTCAACACGCCCGAACTGCTGGTGAAGTGCCTGCAGGCGGTCGCGGCCCAGCAGCTGGAAGATGGCTGGTTCGAGATCATCGTCGTCGACAACGGCTCGCATCTGCCGATGCGGCTGCTCGAGGCGACCTGGCCCGGGGTCCGCTTCCTGATCGAGCACAAGCCCGGCCCGGGCCCGGCGCGCAACACAGGGGTCCACGCCGCACAGGCCAACATCCTGGCCTTCGTGGATGCCGACGTCCGAGTCGGGCCCGGCTGGCTGAAGGCAGCCCTGCAGGCGATCGGCAAGCACCCGCTGGGGCTTGTGGGCGGCGACGTCCGGATCGACGTGGTCGACCGCAAGCACATGACCGAAGTGGAGGCGTTCGAAAGCGTCTTCTCGTTCCGGCAGAAGAGCTACATCGCCCACAAGCATTATTCGGTGACCGCCAACCTCGCGATGACGCGCGCCGTCTTCGACCGCGCTGGCCCCTTCGACGGTATCGACAAGCCCGAAGACCGGACATTCGGCGAACGCGCATTCGCGATGGGCATCCGCACGCACTATGCGCCCCGGATGCTCGCATTCCATCCGGCACGGCGTGACTTCGACGACATGCGACGGAAATTCGCACGCCTGTCGCACCAGGCCTTCACCCAGCATATGGAACGCCGGCGTCCCCTGCTCCTGTGGGAGGCAAGGGCCGCAGCCGTTGCCGTATCAGGCCTGGCGCACGCGCCGATGATGCTGTTTTCGCGTCGGGTGACGGGCATCGGCAACCGTTATCGCGGCCTGTGGTTGCTGCTGCGGTTGCGCTGGGTTCGCGCGCTTGACATGCTGGCACTTTCCGCCAAGGCGCGGTCCGGAGACCAGCTGGATCTTGTAAACTGGAACAGTTGGCGGTGAACGGCCAGTGCTTCAAGCTGGCCACGGGCCTGATCGCCCGCCGGCTGATGCGGCGCCAGCCCCGCAAGTCCGCCGCCATGACCCGCGCCATGCTGGGCCTGCCGTTCAAGTAGCGGGGCCACGACAGATTCAACTGGACATGCAACCACATAGACCCCAGCGAAGAAGAGGGATGACAGCAATGACACGTTCCAACGCCCTGCCCGCCGAAGGCGCACAGATTTCCATCAGCAGCGCCTCCCGCGCGCGGACCCTGATGCTCGTTGCAACCGCAGCCCTTGCGCTGGTTGGCTGCGACAGGCTGGGCATCGGCGGCAGTTCCGCGCCCAAGGGCCAGGTCGTCGCCACGCTGGATGGCCAGGAAATCACCATCCTCGAGGTGAATGCCGAACTGGACGGCACCGCCATTCCGCCGACGATGTCGCGCCGGGATGCCGAAAAGATGGCGCTGGAGAACATCATTACCCGCCGCATGCTGAGCACGGTCGCCAAGGAGCGCGAGCTCGACAAGCGTCCCAACTTTCTGCTGCAGGAGCGCCGCGCGGCCGAACAGCTGCGGGTGCAGGCACTGGCGCGCGACATCGCCTCGAAGGTGATCGTTCCCACCCGCGACGAAGCGGACAAGTTCATTTCCGAAAACCCCTATCTGTTCGCGAACCGCACATTCTTCATCCTCGACCAGATCCAGTTCCTGCGGCCCGAGAATATCGACAAGCTGGGGCTCGAGGGCGCCAAGACCATGGCCGAGGTCGAGCAGATCCTGACGACCAACCAGATCCAGTTCCGGCGCCAGCCGGCGTCGCTCGACACGCTGGGTGCCAACCCGGCCTTCGTGAAAGAAGTCACAAACCTCCTCGCCAAGAAACCGGCAGAGCTGTTCATGTTCGCGACGCAGCCCGAAGGCGCCCCGGCGCCAGTCATGCTGGTGAACCAGGTGAAGGACACGCGGGTCCAGCCCTTCATGGGCGACAAGGCCCGCGAATATGCGGTGAACTTCCTGCGCAACGAGCGGATCCAAAACGCCCTGCGCAGCGAGGTCGAGCGCCAGCAGAAGTCGCAAAAGGAACGCGTTGTCTTCCAGGCCGGGTGGGAACCCGCCAAGAAGAAGCCCGGCGCCGCGCAGCCGGCCGCCGTCAGTATGGCAGCGCCGGGCGCCGCGGCGCCTGTGGCAGACGCGGCAGCGGCCGCACCCATGGCAGCGCCGGCGGCAGCACCGGCGGCAGCACCGGCGGCAGCACCGGCGGCAGCACCGGCGGCAGCACCGGCGGCAGCACCGGCGGGCTGAGCAGCAACCGAAGGGCCGCGGCCGCGGCCCTTCGGGAATAGGCGGTCGCCGGCAGGGCGCCAGCGACCGGGCCGGTGATCGGGCCGGTGATCGGGCCGGCGACAAAGGGCAGTCGGCACCTGAAGAAGGGACGGGCGTTGCGCAAAGGCATCATATTGGCCGGGGGCTCCGGCACGCGGCTCTATCCGCTGACCAAGCCGGTCTCGAAGCAGCTGATGCCCATCTACGACAAGCCGATGATCTATTATCCGCTGTCGACGTTAATGCTGGCGGGTATTCGAGAAGTCCTAGTAATCTCAACTCCGCATGACCTACCTGCCTTTGAACGCCTGCTCGGCGACGGTTCGAAA
>JBKDAC010000232.1:0-2814 GCA_046316515.1 Sandaracinobacter sp.
CAAACGCATGGACGGCCCAGAGAACGAGATTCTCGGCCAGCGGCCCCGCGGCATCCGCCGTCGGCCCGACGACGTCGAGCGACCAGTCGTCCGCCTCCGTCGCGGTCAACCGGTCGCCGAAGCGGGTGAAGGCGAACAGCGTCTCGAGGTCATGATAGCCGTCGTCGCGGCGGCGGCGGACATGCAGCGCGAGGTTGATCTTGGCGGGCGCATCTTCGGCGCCTGCAAATCCCGTGGTCACCCCGCCTGCCTCATTTGCCTGCGAGCGCGACGTCCAGGCCGAAGTCCAGCTTCCGCCCCAGAAGTGCGGCGAGCTTGGCCTCCGGCGAGAGGGCGGCCGCGCTGGTCCATGCGTGCCGTGCTTCGAACTTGCGCCCGGCGCGCCACAGGGCATCGCCCAGATGGTCTGCTATGGTCGGATCCGCCGGTTCGGCTGCCCGCGCCTTTTCCAGCAGCTGCACGGCCTCGGGATAGTTGCCGGCGACGAACTCCGCCCAGCCCATGCTGTCGATGATCGCACCATTTTCGGGTGCGGCCTTGTAGGCGCGGGCGATCAGCGCGCGGGCCTCGGGCAGCTTCTGGCGCCGGTCGAGCAGCGAATAGCCCAGGTAATTGAGGTAGAGCGGATTTTGGGGCTCCTGCGTGACGGCGCGGCGCAGGTCGGGCTCTGCCTCGGCCCAGTTTCCGGCGAGTTCATTGGCAGACCCGCGCAGAAACCAGAGCTGCGCGTGCACCGGGCCGGGCTCGGGCGGCAGAAGGGCAAGTGCACGCGCATAATGGCCGGCGGCCTCGGCATTGCGCCTGGCCTGCCGCGCGATGTCGGCCACCCGTGTCCAGTCTTCCGGGCCGGCATCGGGGCGGGCCGACAGCCGGGCGGCGATCAAGCCAGCCTCGTCGAACCGATCCTGGGACGCCAGGATCCCGACGCGGCGTGTTTCCGCCAGCAGGCCCCAGGGGGCATCGGCCGGCACCGGATCCAGCGCTGCAAGCGCCAGGTCCGCCTTGCCGGCGCGGGCCAGCATATCGGCCGTTACCAGCCAAGCGTCGGGCATGTCGGGCTCCACCAGCGTTGCCAGCCGCGAGAAGCTGATGGCGGGTGACAGGGCACGCTCCCGGGCAAGATCGGTCGCGACCCGCAGCAGCATCAGGGCAAGGCCTTCCTGCGGCCGCGTGACAAGACCGCCCAGCTTGCGGCCATCGATCTTCGGGTCCGCCGCCATACGGGCCCTGGCCTCTATCAGCATCGGGTCCCGCGCCGGGCCGCCGCCAAGCAGGGTGATGGCGCGGGTGCGCCACTGCGGGTCCTTCGCCGACGCCTCCAACGCGGTTGCGGCAGCCGCGATACGCAGGCGGGCGACGCCGGCGCCTTCGGCGGCGACGATTGCGGAATAGGCCTCGGCAGCTTCGGGCCAGCGACGGGCAATCGAAAGCAGATGGGCCCGGTGCTCGGCGATGTAGGAGGCCGAGATGCCCCGCTCGGTCGAGCGGTCGAGCGTGGCAAGCGCCGCGGTCACATCCCCGCGACCGGCCTGTCCCCACGCCTCCAGCAGGACCGATAGCAGCTGCGCGGACTCCCCTGTGCGGCCCGGCGCGGAAAAGGTCTGGCGTGCTGCTTCATAGGATCGCCAGTCGCGCTGCGCTGCTGCGCCCGCAACGCGGGTCAGCGCGACCATGCCGTCGCCCATGCCGGGGCGCGGCTGGGATTCGTCGGTCAGCTGGATCCGATTGGCGAGCTTGACGGCCGTCTTCATGTCGCCCGAAAGGATGGCGACATCCAGCGCCCGGCGCTGCAGCTGATCATCGGCGTCGGCCTGCAGAGCCACGTCGAAGCGTTGCGAGGCGGCAGGCAGATCATCGGCTGCGACCGCCAGGCGGCCCTGCACATAGGCCTGGGCGGCCTCCGCGCCACTGGGCGGTGCCGTGGCGGCGGCAAGGGGGGCATGCAACAGTCCGGCCAGCGCCAGAAGGGGTACAAGCCGAGTGTTGAAGGACTTGGGGTCGGGCAATTGGCGTCTCCTCCCCCGCATATAGGGTGCGGTCGCGCGCACGTCGATGCAGCGCGACCCGCCCATCAGCCGATCAGCCGATCACCTTGACCCTGAGCTTGGCATGCTCGTCGGCCGTAATGGTCCCGGCCGCCTTCAGCTCGTCCAGCTTCTTCAGCTCGTCCGCCGGCGAAAAGCCAACAAATTCCCTCAGGTCCTTCTGGGCCTGCCGGGCCTGGGCGACGCTGCGCTCGCCCATGCCGCGGCCCTGGGTCAGGATATAGGCGAACACGCCGAGGTAGGGTAGCACGACGAGGAAGATGATCCAGAGCACCTTGCCGAAGCCGCCGACATCGTCGCGGCGGAACAGGTCCCCGATCACGGAGATCAGCAGCCACAGCCACAGCACAAAGATGAAGACGACGAACGCAAAAGTGACGAAGCCGAAGATGCTCGCGAATACGCTTCCCATGATAGGATTTCCCCCAACGATACAGCGCAGATGGACGCGCCTGTTTTTCCGGCGCGGATATCGCGCGGGGAAGGACTAACCGCTCCGGCGCCCGTTGTCACCCGCTTTGACCTGCGAGCGGGCTCAGGCGTCGATCGCGTCGGCCTCCAGCGCCGAGGCATGGGCCTGGATGAAGTTGAACCGGTGCTCGGGCACGCGGCCCATCAGCCGATCGACAAGGTCACGCACCAGGAAGCGGTCTTGGTGGCTTTCGGGCAGCGTCACCCGGATCAGCGTTCGGCGCGCCGGGTCCATGGTGGTTTCCCGCAGTTGCGATGGGGCCATCTCGCCAAGGCCCTTGAACCGGCCGACCTCTAT
>JBKDAC010000233.1:0-19363 GCA_046316515.1 Sandaracinobacter sp.
AACGGCGACTGCTATGACCGCTGGATGGTGCGCATGGAGGAAATGCGCCAGTCGCTGAAGCTGGTGGA
Organism: Sandaracinobacter sp.; assembly: GCA_046316515.1. Lineage (GTDB taxonomy): Bacteria > Pseudomonadota > Alphaproteobacteria > Sphingomonadales > Sphingomonadaceae > Sandaracinobacteroides. Next base: position 69 of record JBKDAC010000233.1, read on the forward strand.
GCAGTGCCTGAACCGGCTGCAGCATTGCGAGGGCGAGGCCGTAGCGACGCTGGACCGCAAGGTTGCGCCGCCGTCGCGGGGCGAGATGAAGCGCTCGATGGAGGCGCTGATCCACCATTTCAAGCTCTACACCGAGGGCTTCAAGGTGCCGCCGGGCGAGGTCTATGTGGCGACCGAGAGCCCCAAGGGCGAGTTCGGCATCTATCTGGTGAGCGACGGGACCAACAAGCCCTATCGCTGCCACATCCGCGCAACGGGGATGAGCCATCTTCAGGCGATGGATTTCCTGTGCCGGGGCCACATGCTGGCGGACGCGCCGGCCGTGCTGGGGAGCCTAGACATCGTGTTCGGGGAGGTGGACCGGTGAGCGGGACCGTGACGGATTTTGCCGACTTCCGCTGGACCGAGGCGAACGCCATCGAGGCCGAGCGCATTGTCGGGCGCTATCCGAAGGGGCGGGAGGCGTCTGCGATCATGCCGCTGTTGTGGCTGGCGCAGTATCAGATGCGCGAGGCGACGGGTGTTGCCTGGTTGCCGCTGCCGGTGATCGAGCTTGTGGCCGCCCAGATCGGGATGCCGAAGATCCGGGCGCTGGAGGTGGCGACCTTCTACACCATGTACAATCTGGCGCCTGTGGGTCGCTTCCATGTGCAGGTTTGCGGCACCACGCCGTGCATGTTGCGCGGCTCCGACGATGTGCTGCGGGCCTGCGCCGACAAGGGTCTGAAGAAGGGGCAGGTGACGAACGACGGCCTGTTCACCCTGACCGAGGTGGAGTGCATGGGCGCCTGCGCCAACGCGCCGATGGTGCAGATCAACGACGACAATTACGAGGACCTGACCTACGAGAGCATGACGGCCATCCTGAATGACCTGATCGCCGGCCGCACGCCGAAGACGGACTCGCAGATCGGCCGCACGGCGAGCTGCCCCGAGGGTGGATGCACGACTCTCAGGGAGATGGCATCATGACTGCGGAAGCCGAAAGCCTGATCCTGGAGCTGCTTCGGCAGATTCGCAGTGATATTGCTGAGGTGCGGCAGGATATGTCGGACCTGAAACTGCGAGTGCACGTGCTGGAAGATCAATATGCCTCGCTTGCCATGTCAGTGTCGGGTGTGAACCACCGGCTTGATCGTATTCAGGGAGATGTCACGACGATCAAGCGTCGCCTCAACCTTGTGGACGCTGAATGATGCTGGCTGATAGCGACCGCATCTTCACCAACCTCTATGGCTTCCAGCCCTGGGGGATCGCGCATGCCATGAAGCGCGGCGACTGGGCGGATACCGGCGCGCTGCTGGCGCAGGGGCCCGAGGCCATCATCCAGAAGGTGAAGGATTCGGGGCTGCGCGGGCGCGGCGGGGCGGGCTTCCCGACCGGCATGAAGTGGAGCTTCATGCCCAAGGAGTCGAAGGACGGGCGGCCGAGCTTCCTGGTTGTGAACGCCGATGAGAGCGAGCCGGGTTCGTGCAAGGACCGGGAGATCATCCGCCACGATCCGCACAAGCTGATCGAAGGTGCGCTGATCGCCGGCTATGCGATGCGGGCGCGCGCGGCCTATATCTATATCCGGGGTGAGTATATCCGCGAGGCAGAGGTGCTGTTTGCGGCCGTGGAAGAGGCCTATGCCAAGGGCTTCATCGGCAAGAATGCCTGTGGTTCGGGCTATGATTTCGACGTCTTCGTCCACCGGGGCGCTGGTGCCTATATCTGCGGCGAAGAAACCGCGATGATCGAGAGCCTGGAGGGGAAGAAGGGCCAGCCGCGGCTGAAGCCGCCGTTCCCGGCGGGCGTCGGCCTGTATGGCTGCCCCACAACGGTCAACAATGTGGAATCGATCGCCGTCGCCGGCACCATCCTGCGGCGCGGCGCGAGCTGGTTCGCAGGGATTGGCCGCCCGAACAATGTGGGCACCAAGCTCTTCTGTGTGTCGGGCCATGTGAACAAGCCCTGCAACGTGGAAGAGGCGATGGGCATCCCCTTCCGCGAGCTGATCGAGACGCATTGCGGCGGCATCCGGGGTGGGTGGGCCAATCTGCTGGCGGTGATCCCCGGCGGGTCGTCGGTGCCGCTGGTGCCGGCGCACGAGATTGCCGACGCGCCGATGGATTTCGATGGCCTTCGCGAGCTGAAGTCGGGCCTGGGGACGGCTGCTGTGATCGTGATGGACAAGTCCACCGATATCGTCCGGGCGATTGCCCGCATCAGCTATTTCTACAAGCATGAAAGCTGCGGCCAGTGCACGCCGTGCCGCGAGGGCACGGGCTGGATGTGGCGCGTGATGGAGCGGCTGGTGACAGGCGATGCCGAGCCGCATGAGGTGGACCTGCTGCTGGAGGTGACGACGCAGGTGGAGGGCCACACCATCTGCGCGCTGGGGGATGCCGCGGCCTGGCCGATCCAGGGGCTGATCCGGCACTTCCGGCCGGAGATCGAGAAGCGGATTGCGAAGCGGCAGGGCTTCGTCAGCGTGCCGGGCCTTGCGGAGGCGGCGGAGTGATGCATCTGGCCGAACTGAATGTCGGGAAATTCCGATACCCGACAACGGACCTGCGGATGGCCGGGTTCATGCAGAATCTGGATCTGGTGAACCGCCTGGCAGAGCGGAGCCCGGGCTTCGTCTGGCGGCTGAAGGACGAGACCAACAACGCGACCAATTTTCGCGTCGGTGACGACATCGCGGTCAATCTGTCCGTCTGGGAAGATGCAAAGTCGCTCGAGAATTTCGTGTTCAACACCATTCACGCGAAGTTTTACCGAAAGAAGGAAAACTGGTTCGAGGTTCCTGCGCAAACTCATCTTGTTTTCTGGTATGTCGAGCAGGGGCACCTGCCCACGCTGGATGAGGCTTGGTCGCGCTTGATTGACCTTCAGAACAATGGTCCGAGCGAGCGCGCGTTCGGCTGGGCTGAGATCATGGACATCGAGCGCATGCGCAGCCTTCGTTGCGGAACTGGACGCTAGATGCCGAAGCTCACAGTCGATGGGATCGAAGTGGAGGTGCCCGCGGGCGCCACCGTGATGCAGGCCTGTGAGGCTGCGGGGAAGGAAATCCCGCGCTTCTGCTATCACGAGCGGCTGTCGATCGCCGGGAATTGCCGGATGTGCCTGGTGGAGGTCTCTCCGGGGCCGCCCAAGCCGCAGGCGAGCTGTGCGCTGCCCGCTGCCGAGGGGCAGGTGATCGTGACCGAGAGCGCCAAGGTGAAGAAGGCGCGCGAGGGGGTGATGGAGTTTTTGCTCATCAACCACCCGCTCGATTGCCCGATCTGCGACCAGGGCGGCGAATGTGACTTGCAGGACCAGGCCATGGCCTATGGCAAGGGCTATAGCCGGTTCGACGAGAACAAGCGGGCTGTCACCGAGAAGCATATGGGCCCGCTGATCAAGACGGTGATGACGCGCTGCATCCACTGCACGCGGTGTGTGCGGTTCTCGGAAGAGGTGGCGGGTGTCGAGGAGATCGGCGCGCTTTACCGTGGCGAGAATATGCAGATCACCAGCTATCTGGAGCAGGCGGTTTCATCCGAACTGTCGGCCAATGTGATCGACCTGTGCCCGGTGGGGGCGCTGACATCGAAGCCGACGGCCTTCCACTATCGGCCGTGGGAGCTGACGCGGAACGATTCGATCGACGTGATGGACGCAGTGGGCGGCAGCACGACCATCCATTCGCGCACCGCCGAAGTGATCCGCATCACGCCGCGGCTGAACGACGATGTGAACGAGGAGTGGGTGACGGACACCGGGCGCTTCTGTGCCGACGGGCTGAAGGAGCGGCGGCTGGACCGGCCCTGGGTGCGCCAAGGCGGCGAGCTGAAGCCGGCGAGCTGGGCGCAGGCGTTCGCGGCTGTGCAGGCGGCGCTGAAGGGCGTGGATGCGAAGGACATCGTGGGCGTCGCCGGCGACCTGTGCGCCATCGAGGACCTGGTCGCGGCCAAGGACCTGCTGACGGGGCTGGGTGTCACGCGGCTGGAGTGCCGGACCGACGGCGCGGCCTATGAGGGCCCCGCCGCGCACTGGCGTTTCAACACGACGATCGCGGCCCTGGAACAGGCGGATGTGATCCTGCTGGTCGGCTGCGACCCGCGGCTCGATGCGCCGCTGGTGAACAGCCGGATCCGCAAGGCGGTGCGCCGGGGCGGGGCGGTTGTGTATCGGATCGGCGCTGGCGCCGACCCGAGCTATCCGGTGACCGAGCTGGGTGATGATCTGGCGCTGCTGGCGAAGCTGCCGGGCGAGTTGATGGAGCGGCTGACGGCGGCGCAGCGCCCGGCCGTGCTGGTGGGGAGCCGCAATGCCTCGGCCGAGGTGCTGGCGGCGGTGCACAAGCTGGCGCCGCACCTGGTTAAGGACGGCTGGAACGGGTTCAACATCCTGCACACGGCCGCGTCGCGCGCCGGCGCGATGACGACGGGCTGGGCAGGGGAGGGGCTGGAGGCGATCGCCGCCAGCAGGCCGAAACTGATGCTGTTCCTGGGGGTGGACGAGGTTGCGCTGGCGCCCTTTGCCGGGGCCACCAAAATCTATGTGGGCAGCCACGGAGACAGGGGCGCCGCCGTTGCCGACATCATCCTGCCCGGCGCGGCCTTTGCGGAAAAGCCCGGCAGCTGGATGAACATGGAAGGCCGGGTGCAGCAATCTCTGCGGGCCATCTTCCCGCCGGGCGAAGCGCGCGAGGACTGGACGATCTTCCGGGCGCTGGCCGACGCGCTGGGCATCCGCCTGCCGTACGACACGCTGGACCAGCTTCGCGCGCGCATCGCGGCCGAATGGCCCGAGCTTGGCCAGGAGGGGCTGGTGCCGGCCCAATGGCAGAAGGCTGATCTGAAGGCCGGGAAGCCCGAAGGGGCCAGCAAGCCGCGCCTGACCGATTTCTACAGCTCCAATCCGATCCTTCGCGCCAGCCCCACGATGCGCGCCTGCGTGGCCGAGATACTGGAAGGCCGGCGGCCGGCGCTGTTGGAGGCGGCCGAATGACCGAGTTCTTCCAGGGCTATCTGGGCACCGGCCTCGGCTGGTTCGTGGCCCACCTGATCCTGATCCTGTTGATCGCGCTGCCGGTGATGCTGGTGATGGCGCTGTCCACTTGGATGGACCGCAAGGTGTGGGCGGCGATGATGCTGCGGCGCGGGCCGAACGTGGTGGGCCCGATCGGCATCCTGCAGCCCTTTGCCGACGGGCTGAAGCTGTTCCTGAAGGAAACCATCGTGCCGACAGGCGCGAACAAGGGCGTTTTCTTCATCGCGCCGATGATCACCTTCGTGCTGGCGCTGGTGGCCTGGGCGGTGATCCCCTTCGACGCCGGATGGGTGCTGGCCGACATCAATGTGGGCCTTTTGTTCCTGTTCGCCGTTTCGTCGATGGGCGTTTACGGGATCATCATGTCGGGCTGGGCCTCCAACTCGAAATATCCCTTTCTGGGCGGGCTTCGCTCGGCCGCGCAGATGGTGAGCTATGAGGTGTCGATCGGCTTCGTGATCATCACGGTGGTGCTCTATGCCTCCAGCTTCAACCTGACCGATATTGTGGAAAGCCAGCGCGGCAATATCTTCGGGTTCCTGAACGGCAACCTGTTCAATCCGTTGCTGTTTCCGATGGCCATCGTGTTCCTGATCTCGGCGCTGGCCGAAACCAACCGGCCGCCGTTCGACCTGCCCGAGGCCGAGGCCGAGCTGGTTGCCGGATACCAGGTGGAATATTCGTCGATGACCTTCGCCCTGTTCTTCCTGGGCGAATATATGAACATCCTTCTGATGTGCGCGCTTGCCGCCATCCTGTTCCTGGGGGGCTATCTGCCGCCGGTGGACTGGGCGCCGCTGTACATGGTGCCGGGGCTTGTGTGGTTCTTCGGCAAGATCGTCTTCATGTTCTTCATTTTCGCCTGGGTGAAGGCGACGGTGCCGCGGTACCGCTATGACCAGCTGATGCGGCTGGGCTGGAAGGTGTTCCTGCCGCTGTCGCTGTTCTGGGTCGTCCTGGTCTCGGGCTGGCTGGTATTCACGGGCCATTATTCGGCTCCGATGGCCTCGCCATCGACTGTTGCAGGGAGTGCCGCATGAGCCTGATGCAGGCCGCCAAGTCGATGCTGCTGCTGGAGTTCATCCGGGGGCATGCGCTGACCTTCAGCTATATGTTCCGGCCGAAGCGGACGATCAACTATCCGTATGAGCACGGGCCGATCAGCCCGCGCTTTCGGGGTGAGCATGCGCTTCGGCGTTATCCCAATGGCGAGGAGCGCTGCATCGCGTGCAAGCTGTGCGAGGCGGTGTGCCCGGCGCTGGCGATCACCATCGAGGCCGAGCCGCGCGCGGACGGTTCGCGACGGACGACGCGCTATGACATCGACATGACCAAGTGCATCTACTGCGGGCTGTGCCAGGAGGCCTGCCCCGTGGACGCGATCGTAGAGGGGCCGAACCTGGAGTTCGCGACCGAGACCCGCGAGGAGCTGATGTACAACAAGGACAAGCTGCTGGCGAATGGTGAGCGGTGGGAGCGCGCGATCGCCGCCAACCTTGCCGCAGATGCTCCGTACCGGTAACGGGCAGGCGCATTCCACGATGACCCTTTTTCCGCAAAGGCTGCGCTGAGCCGTGATCCAGGCTGCCGTCTTCTATCTGTTCGCGACCGTCGTCGTGGCCTCGGGCCTGATGGTGATCCTTGCGAAGAACCCCGTGCACTCCGTGCTGTGGCTGATCCTGGCCTTCTTCAACGCGGCCGGGCTGTTCCTGGTGGTCGGGGCCGAGTTCCTCGCGATGATCCTGGTGATCGTCTATGTGGGGGCGGTCGCGGTGCTGTTCCTGTTCGTCGTGATGATGCTGGACATCGATTTCGCGAAGATGCGGGCCGGCTTTGCGGCCTATCTGCCCTTCGGGCTGATCCTGGGGCTGATCCTGGCGATCGAGCTGGTGCTGGTGGGGGGTGCCTGGGCGTTTGGCGACCTTGCCATTCAGGCCCGCGCAGCGCCAGCGCCGGCGCCAGGAGCCGCGCTTTCCAACACCCAGGCGATCGGCACAATCCTTTATACGGACTATGTGTTCATTTTCCAGCTGGCAGGCATGATCCTGCTGACTGCGATGGTGGGCGCGATCGTGCTGACGCTGCGGCATCGGCCCGGCGTGAAGCGGCAGGATGTGGCGAAGCAGAATGCGCGGACGCCGGCCAATGCCGTCACCATCACGCGGCCGACTGTTGGCGCGGGTGTGGACACGGATGTCGGTGTCGGTTCCGGGCGGATCGGCCAATGATCGGCATCGGCCATTATCTGGTGGTGGGCGCGATCCTGTTCACGCTGGGCGTGCTGGGGATCTTCATCAACCGCAAGAACATCATCGTGATCCTGATGTCGGTGGAGCTGATCCTGCTGGCCGTGAACATCAACCTGGTCGCCTTCTCGGTGTTTCTGGGTGACATGGTCGGGCAGATCTTCGCGATGTTCGTGCTGACGGTGGCGGCGGGTGAGGCCGCCATCGGGCTCGCCATCCTTGTCATCTATTTCCGGAACCGCGGGACCATCGCTGTCGATGATGTCCGCCAGATGCGCGGCTGAGGCCAATTGATCCAGGCAATCGTCTTCCTGCCGCTTCTGGCGTTCCTGGTGGCCGGCATCGGCAACCGGGCCATCGGCAACTTTGCGGCCAAGGCCATCACCACGGGCGCGCTGTTCATCAGCTGCGTGGCGAGCTGGGTGGTGTTCATCGGCCTGATCGGTGGCGCGCCTGCGACTGATGTGGTTGTGGCCGAATGGTTTTCCAGCGGCGACCTGGTGGTCAACTGGACGCTGAAGGCGGATATCCTGACCGGCGTGATGCTGGTGGTGATCACCTCGGTCTCGGCGCTCGTGCACCTGTACAGCTGGGGCTATATGGAGGAGGATCCGGACCAGCCGCGGTTCTTTGCCTATCTGAGCCTGTTCACCTTTGCGATGCTGATGCTGGTGACGGCCGACAACCTGGTGCAGATCTTCTTCGGCTGGGAAGGCGATGGCCTTGCAAGCTATCTGCTGATCGGCTTCTGGTACAAGAAGCCCTCGGCCTGGGCGGCGGCCATCAAGGCCTTTGTGGTGAACCGCGTGGGCGACTTCGGCTTCATGCTGGGCATCTTCGCCCTGTTCATGCTGTTCGGCACGGTGGACATCGACAGCATTCTGGCCGGCGTTCCGGCTGCCAAGGGCGCGACCTTCAGCTTCCTGGGGATGCAGGTTGATGCCATCACCACCATCGCGCTGCTGCTGTTCGTGGGCGCCATCGGCAAGTCGGCGCAGGTGCCGCTGCACAGCTGGTTGCCGGATGCGATGGAAGGCCCGACGCCGGTGTCCGCGCTCATCCACGCTGCGACCATGGTGACGGCGGGCGTGTTCCTGGTGTGCCGGATGAGCGCGCTGTATGATGCGTCGGTCACGGCCTCGACGGTCGTCACCTATGTGGGTGCGCTCACGGCGCTGTTTGCGGCGACGGTTGCGACCACCCAGAACGACATCAAGCGGGTGATCGCCTATTCGACCTGCTCGCAGCTGGGCTTCATGTTTTTTGCGGCCGGTGTCGGTGCCTATGGTGCGGCGATGTTCCACCTGTTCACCCACGCCTTCTTCAAGGCGCTGCTGTTCCTGGGCGCAGGCAGCGTGATCCACGCCATGCACCATGAGCAGGACATGCGCTTTTATGGGGCGCTTCGGAAATCGATCCCGCTGACCTTTGTGGCGATGGTGATTGGAACGATCGCGATCACGGGCGTGAATTACACCTCGGGCTATTTCTCGAAGGACAGCGTGCTGTTCGCGGCCTGGGAGAGTGGCAGCGAGAGCGGGCGCGTGGCCTTTTTCGTGGGCATCTTCGCGTCGCTGTTGACGAGCTTCTATTCCTGGCGGCTGATCTTCCGGACCTTCTTCGGCGAGGCGCGCTGGGCGGGTTCCGAGCATATCCAGCATGCCGTGCATGACGCGCATCATGGGGATCATGACCATGGGCATGACGACCATGGCCATCATGGCGTGCCGGCGACGGGAACTGCGGGCTATCATCCGCACGAAAGCCCGCTGGTGATGATGATCCCGCTGGGGGTGCTGAGCTTCGGGGCGCTGTTTGCGGGTGCGATCTTCAACGACTGGTTCGTGGGCGGCGCAGAGCATGCCTTCTGGCGCGGTGTGATCGTGCACGACGGGGAATTCTTCGAGAGCCTGCGCCATGTGCCGGCGCTGGTGCACTGGGCGCCGTTCATCGTGATGGCGACCGGGCTTCTGATCGCCTGGCTGGTTTACATCCGGAACCCGGGCTTCTCGACGCGATTCAAGGCGCAGTGGAAGCACCTGCACGCCTTCCTGCTGAACAAGTGGTATTTTGACGAGATCTACCACGCGCTGTTCGTGAAGCCGGCGCTGGCGCTGGGCCGCTTGTTCTGGAAGGCTGGCGATCAGGGCACGATCGACCGCTTCGGGCCCGATGGGCTGAGCGCTGTCGTGGCCGGCGGCGCGGTGCTGGCGCGCCGCTTCCAGACGGGCCTTGTTTATTCCTATGCGCTTGTGATGCTGGTCGGTGTGGCCGCGTTCGCAACCTGGTTCATGGTGCGTTGACCGATGCTATCCACGATGATCTTCCTGCCGCTGGCACTCGCGCTGGTGGTGCTGTTCCTTCCCGGGGACGAAGCGGCGCGGGCGCGCACCGCGCGGATGGTGGGGCTTGGTACCACCATCGTCCTGTTCGGGCTGGGGCTGCTGCTGTGGGTGCGGTTCGACACCTCGACGGCGGCCTTCCAGTTCATCGAGCGGGCCGACCTGTTTGGTGGCCTGTTCACCTGGCACCTGGGGATCGACGGTATTTCGCTGGTGTTGATCCTGCTGAGCGTGTTCCTGATGCCGCTGTGCATCCTTGCCGGCTGGGACAGTGTGCAGACGCGGGTGCCGGAATATATCGCGGCCTTCCTGGTGATGGAGAGCCTGATGATCGGCGTGTTCGGCGCGCTCGACATCTTCCTCTTCTATATCTTCTTCGAGGCGGGCCTCATTCCGATGTACCTGATCATCGGCATCTGGGGCGGCAAGCGGCGCATCTATGCCAGCTATAAATTCTTCCTCTACACCCTGCTGGGCTCGGTGCTGATGCTGCTCGCCATGCTGTGGATGGTGCGCGAAGCGGGCACGACCGACATCCCGGCGCTGATGGCGCATGACTTCCCCGAAAGCGCGCAGACCTGGCTGTGGCTGGCCTTCTTCGCCAGCTTTGCGGTGAAGATGCCGATGTGGCCGGTGCACACCTGGCTGCCGGACGCCCACGTTGAGGCGCCGACGGCAGGGTCGATGATCCTGGCGGGCGTGCTGCTGAAGATGGGCGGATACGGCTTTATCCGCTTTTCGCTGCCGATGTTTCCGGATGCGAGCGTGCAGCTGATGTGGATCGTCTTTGGCCTGTAGATGGTGGCGGTGGTTTATACCAGTCTGATCGCCCTGGTGCAGGGCGACATGAAGAAGCTGATCGCCTACTCGTCGGTTGCGCACATGGCCTTCGTGACGGGCGGCCTGTTCGCCTTCAACACGCAAGGGGTCGAAGGCGCGATGGTGGTGATGCTGAGCCACGGCGTGGTGTCGGCCGCGCTCTTCTTCTGCGTGGGCGTCATCTATGACCGGCTGCACACCCGCGACATCGACCGCTACGGCGGTGTGACGACCAACATGCCGCGCTATGCGGTGTTCTTCCTGCTGTTCACCATGGCCTCGGTCGCGCTGCCCGGCACCTCGGGCTTCGTGGGCGAGTTCCTGGCGCTTGCCGGTATCTGGAAGGCGAACAGCTGGGTCGCGTTCGTGATGGCGACGGGCGTGATCCTGGGTGCGGCCTATATGTTGTGGCTGTTCGCCCGGGTGATGTATGGCCCGCAGAAGAATGCCGATGCGGCCGCCATGCCGGATCTCAACGCCCGCGAGTGGGCGATCCTTGTGCCGCTGGCGGTGGTTGCGCTGTGGATGGGGGTGTACCCCAAGCCCTTCCTTGAGCCGCTGAAGGCGCCGGTGGAAAGCCTGATGGCGCGCACGGGCCGCGCGGAGCCGCCGCAGACGGAGTTCACGCCGATCGTAGCGAAAGCGAATGTGCAGCTGGCATCGGCCGGAGAAATGAAGTGACGTTGCAGGAATCCCTTGCCATCGGAGCCCCCGAAGTCGTGCTGGCGGCCGGCGTGCTGGTGCTGCTGATGATCGGCGTATTCCGCGGCAATGACAGCCTGGTCGGCCTGAGCTGGGGCTCTGCCATCCTGTTCGGCCTGACCGCGCTGACGGTGGTGGACGATGCGCCCGGGCGGGTGCTCGCGTGGAACGACCTGTATGTGGCGGACAGCCTGTCGGCTTACCTTAAGATCCTGATCCTGGTGGGGGCTGCCGCCTCGGTGCTGATGGCGTTGCCCTATCTGGAGCGGGTGAAGGTGCGCCGGTTCGAATATCCGGTGCTGATCGTGCTGGCGACGCTGGGCATGTTCGTGATGGTGAGCGCGAACAACCTGATGGCGCTGTATATGGGCCTGGAGCTGATGAGCCTGTCGGCCTATGTGCTGGCGGCCTTCCACCGCGACGAGGAGCGGTCGACGGAGGCCGGCCTCAAATATTTCGTGCTGGGCGCGCTGTCGTCGGGTGTGATGCTGTACGGGATGAGCCTGGTCTATGGCTTTGTCGGTTCGACCGATTTCACTGCGATCGGGGCCGGGCTGTCGGCGGGCGAGGAGCGCAATTTGGGCGCGCTGTTCGGGCTGGTGTTCGTGCTGGCGGGGCTTGCCTTCAAGGTAAGTGCCGTGCCGTTCCACATGTGGACGCCGGATGTTTATGAAGGCGCGCCGACGCCGGTTGCGGCCTTCTTTGCCTCGGCGCCGAAGGTGGCGGCGATGGGGCTGTTTCTGCGCGTGGCGCTGGATGCCTTTTCGGGCATGATCGGCGACTGGCGGCAGATCGTGATCTTCATGGCCATCGCGTCGATGTTCCTTGGGGCCGTGGGCGCCATCGGGCAGACGAACATCAAGCGGCTGCTCGCCTATTCCAGCATCAACAATATCGGCTTCGTGCTGATCGGGCTTGCGGCGGCGAGTGCGGCGGGCGCGTCGGCCGTACTGCTGTATCTGGCCATCTATCTGGTGATGACGTTGGGCGCCTTCCTGTGCGTGCTGGCGCTGACTGATGCGGACGGGCGGGCTGTCGAGAAGCTGGAGGACCTTGCCGGGCTTGCGGAGACGCGGCCCTGGCTGAGCGTTGCGCTGTCGATCTTCATGCTCAGCCTTGCCGGCCTGCCGCCCCTGTTTGGCTTCATGGCGAAGCTGGCGGTGTTCAATGCGGCGGTTGACAGCGGGCTGTGGCTGCTGGCGATACTGGGCGTGCTCGCGAGCGTGGTGGCGGCCTATTATTATCTGCGCATCGTGAAGATCCTGTTCTTCGATGTGCCTGCCGGCGTGGTGGTAACCGGGCCGGGTGGATCGAGCGCGGTTGTGAACCAGGGGATGATGGTGGCTGCCGCTGTCTTCTGTTCGCCGCTGGGCTTTCTGGCGCTGGGGCCGCTGACGGAGGCGACCCGGCTGGCTGCGAGCAGTTTGTTCTGACCGCCATCCGGCTGAGGTTGTTCTGATCCTGCACCTGCACGAAGTCGGGTCGACCAGCGACTGGATTCGCGCGAATGCGGGCCAGTTCGGCGATGGGCAGTGGGTGCGCGCCGACCGGCAGACGGCCGGGCGCGGGCGGATGGGGCGCCAGTGGCAGATGCCGGAGGGCAATCTGGCGATGAGCGGGCTGATCCGGCCGCAAGCGGGGGAGGGGAATCCGGCCGAGCTGGGCTTTGTGGCGGCCTTGGCGCTACATGATGTGCTGGCGGAATATCTGGATATCGCGCGGTTGGAACTGAAATGGCCCAATGACGTGAACCTGGACGGCGCCAAGCTGTCGGGCATCCTGCTGGAGCGGGAGGGCGACGTGCTGGTGCTGGGGGTGGGCGTGAATGTGGCGGCGGCCCCGGCGCTGCCGGACCGGTCGACCATCAGCCTTGCCGAGGTGGGCGTGTTCGTGGCCGCAGCCGAGCTGGCCGAGCGGGTGGCGGCGGCCTTTGCGGCGCGGCGCAGCGCATGGCGGGCCGGTGGGTTTGCTGCCATCCGCGAGGCCTGGCTGGCGCGGGCGCATGCGCTTGGCACAGCCTTGTGGGTGACCAGTGGCGAGGGGCGGATTGCCGGCGCCTTTGCGGGGCTGGGCGATGACGGCGCGCTGCTGCTGGACGGGGCCGACGGGACGGCCCATGTCATCCATGCGGGTGATGTGTGGTACGGTCGCTCTGCTGGCGTCGGGGAGTAAGGCAGTTGGCGAGGACATTCGGAGCCTTTGTCGGTCTTTTGATGTCCCTCATCACATCTGCTGCACATGCCAGTATTCAGTTCCCTCCTGTTGAGTTAAAGTTAAAGGACTTTTCGGATTTTGAGGCTTGTAGTGCCGAAGTTCTCAGAACGTTTGAAGAAAAAGTCAAGTCTATGGACGGAAAGAAGCTGATATCAATTAATTTTGAGAGTGGATTTCTGGAAATAATTAGAACCTTCGGGGAGGGATTCGAGACGCAAAAATACGAATGCAAAGCTGGTCAGCTTTGGCTCACAGTTTACGGTGTTGTTCCAAACATGGGGCCTCCGACTAGTAGTGATGTGCCCAGAGAGAGGACGCGCTGATGCTGCTGGCGATCGATGTGGGGAACACGAACATCCTGTTCGCGACCGTTGTGGACGGCGAGATCACGCATCGGTGGCGGATTTCGACCGATGGGAAGCGCACGGCCGACGAATATGCCGTGTGGCTGCACCAGCTGTTCGAGATGGAGGGGCTGGACCGGGCCGCGGTGACCGACGTGGTGATCGCGAGCGTAGTGCCGCAGACTTTGTTCAACCTGCGCGGGCTTTCAAGGCGGTTTGCGGGTGTGGAGCCGCTGGTGGTGGGGGCCCCTGGCGTCGATTACGGGATGCCGGTGAACCTGCCGAACCCGGCCGAGGTGGGGGCGGACCGGATCGTGAATGCGGTTGCCGCGCATGCGATCTGGCCGGGTGACCTGATCATCATCGATTTCGGGACGGCGACGACCTTCGACGTAGTGTCGGCAGACGGCGTGTACCAGGGGGGTGCGATCGCGCCGGGGATCAACCTGTCGATGGATGCGCTCTATATGGCGGCGGCCCGGCTGCCGCGGATTGCGGTGGAGCCGCCGGCCGAGGGGCTGGGCGTGATCGGCAAGGGGACGGTGCACGCGATGCAGTCGGGCCTGTTCTGGGGCTATGTGGGGCTGATCGAAGGGATCGTTTCGCGGATGAAGGCGGAAATAGGCCGACCGACGACTGTCATTGCGACGGGCGGCCTTGCCGCATTGTTCAATCGGCACACCGACACTATCTCTCATGTGGACCCCGACCTGACGATCAAGGGGCTTGCGCGCATTCACGCCGCCAATCGCTGAGGCGGGGTAAATTTCGGGCTTCGGCTGCGCGCCTTTTGGAAGGCCCGCGGGCGGATGCCCGCCTTTTGGAAGGTCTGGCGTTTTGGCACCTGGTGATGAGCTGATCTTCCTGCCGCTGGGCGGGTCGGGCGAGATCGGCATGAACGTGAATCTCTATGGTTGCCGTGGCAAATGGATCATGTGCGACCTGGGCATGACCTTTGCGGACCCGACGCTGCCGGGTGTAGAACTGGTGCTGCCCGACCTGCAGTTCATCGAGGACCGGCGCGACGACCTGCTGGGCGTGATCCTGACGCACGGGCAGGAGGACCATATCGGCGCCATTCCCTATCTCGCGGCCGAGCTGGGCGTGCCGCTCTATGCGACGCCGTTTACCGCCGGCCTGATCCGCCGCAAGCTGGAGGAAGAGGGGATCGCGGGCCAGGTGAAGCTGCATGTGGTGCCCATGGGTGGCACGGTGAAGCTGGGGCCGTTCAGCGCGCAATATGTGGCGCTGGCGCATTCGATCCCCGAGGGGAATGCGCTGGTGATCGACACGCCTTACGGGCGGCTGTTCCACACCGGGGACTGGAAGCTGGACGCAAAGCCGATCCTGGGCGATCCGGCCTCGGTCGAAGAGCTGACGGCGATCGGCGCCAATGGCGGCAGGGGGACGCTGGCCCTGATCGGGGACAGCACCAATGTGTTCAACGCCGAGCCTTCGGGTAGCGAATCCGGCGTGTTCGACGGGCTGATGAAGCTGGTGAAGAGCCGCAAGCGGGGCCGTGTGGTGGTGACGACCTTCGCGTCCAACGCGACACGGGTGCACACGCTGGGCGAGGTGGCGAAGGCCACGGGGCGCAAGCTGGTGGTGGCAGGGCGGTCTCTGGACCGGATCATCGCGGTGGCGAAGGCGACCGGCTATCTGAAGGACTTTCCCGAGCCGATCAGCCTGGAGGCGGCGGCGAATGCACGGCCTGAAAGCCTGCTGATCGTGGTGACGGGGACGCAGGGCGAGCCGCAGGCGGCGCTGGCGAAGATCGCGGAGGGAACGCATCCCTATATCCGCCTCGAGCGGGGGGACCTGGTGGTCTATTCCTCTAAGCAGATCCCGGGGAACGAACTGGCGATCGGGCGGGTGCAGAATGCGCTGGCGGCGCGCGGCATTGAGATCGTGGGCGACCGGCAGGCGCATGTGCATGTGTCGGGCCACCCCGGGCGGCCCGAGCTGGAGGCGATGTACGGCTGGATCAAGCCCCGCATTTCGGTGCCGGTGCATGGCGAGCGGCGGCACATGGAAGAGCATGCGCGGCTGGCGAAGGGCTGGGGCGTGCCTGAGGCGATCGTGCCGGTGAATGGCGCTGCCATCCGGTTGGCGCCCGGAAGCCCGCAGGTGGTGAGCCACGAGGCGCATGGGCGGCTGGTGCTGGACGGCGACGTGATCTTGCCGGCCGATGGGGCGACCATCAACGCGCGGCGCAAGATGGCGCATTCAGGGCTGATGGTGGTGACGCTGGTGGCAGACAAGAAGGGCCGGCTGCTGGCGGAACCCCGGGTGATCGCCAAGGGTGTGCCTGTGGAAGAGGACGAGGACGCATTCCTGGCCGAGGCGGCGGATGCTGCGGCGGAGACCTTCGCCAAGATCGGGACGGGCGACCGGCGGCGGCTGGAGGATGAGGTGAAGGTGGCGGTGCGCCGGGTGGCGCGGCAATGGACAGGGAAGAAGCCGCCGACCGAAGTGGTGCTGGTGCTGGTGTGATGCCGCCCTGGTATTCCCTGCTCGCCATCTATCTGCTGTTCTGGGTGTTCACCCTGTTCCTTGTGCTGCCCTATGACGTGAAGACGGCGCGGGAGGCAGGGGCCGAGGAGGTGCCGGGGCAGGCGCCGAGTGCACCGCACGGATTCTCGCTGCCGCGCAAGCTGGCGGTGACGACGCTTATTTCCGTGCTGTTCTTCGGCCTGTTCCTGCTGAACTGGCGGATGGAATGGGTGACGCGCGCGGAGCTTGAGGCGCTGTTGCCGGCGCCCGGGCGGTCGGTGCCGAAGGTTTAGCCCTCGAGTACTTCGGACAGGGCGGCTGCGAGGCGGCCCTGGTCAGAGCCTTGGAGTGCGGTTGCGAGTACCGGGACCTCGGCTTCGAAGCGGTGGACGAGGGCGTCGAAGGCTGTGGTGAAGTAGCGGGCCGAGCGGGCGAAATCCGGGTCGGAGGCGACGAGGCCCTTTAGCTTCTTTGCCTCGCGGCGGTTGAGCAGGGCCAATGCGCGGCGGTTGAAGAGGCCGCGTTCGCCGCGGCGCCACTGCGCCCAGTCGGCAGCGTCCATCGGCTTGCCGAGCGCCGAGGCGATGGAAACGGCGGCCTCGGACAGGCGGTCGGTGAGGAGCGAGGCGGCGGCGAGCAGGTCTGCCTGGCGGGCTTCCTCTAACTGGTGGACGCGGTTGCTCGATCGGTCTTCCAGCAGTTTCAGCGTGTTGGCAAGCAGCACCATGCTGGAGGCGGTGCGTTCGGCGGCGGCGGATGCGGCGGCCTCTGCTTCGCGGGCGCGGGCGGCGATGGGTTCGGCATAGCTGCGGCGCATGGCTTCGTCGGCGGCCTCTGCCAGAGCCTCGCGCGCTTCGGCGAGCACGCCGTCGAGCATCTCGCGCACGGTGCCCGTGGTCTGCGTGGCGACTTCGTGGACGCGGGTCATGGACTCGACCAGGCGAGTGGTGGCCGACAGCGAGGTGTCGCGGGTCTGTTGCTCCAACTCGCCGATCAGGGTGCAGGCCTGTTGCAGCTCGACCACCAGGGCCTGGCTTGAGGCTTCGAGGGCGACGCGCTGGGCGGCATAGCCTTCGCTTGCTTCCTCGATGGCGGCACGGCTTTCGCGGATGGGCGTGGCGAGGGCAACAGCGCGGTCATGGGCGCGGTCGATGGCGGTGGCGAGCGCTGTGAGATCGGCCGTGAGCGTCTCGGCGGCGCGGCCGGCGTCGACGGTGCGGGCAGGCAGGGTTTCGCCCAGCACGTCGACGGCCAGCATCGCGCCTTCGCGCAGGCGCTTCACTGCGGTTTCCAGCTCCTGCGTGGCGGCCTGCGTGTCCTTCAGCGGCTGGGCGAGGCGGCCGAGATCGGTGTTCACCTCCAGGATGCGGACGGCGAGGCGGTCGAGCGTGGAGCCGGCGGTGTCCTGCGCATGCTGGAGCCGGGCGTCGAGCAGCTTGAAGGCGCGCCCGCCCGAGTTGGCGAGGTCTTCGGTGAGGGCCCCTTGCGCCTGAAGGCGGCTTTCGATGGCCTCGGCCTGGCGACCCAGCGTGTCGAGGCGGTCGGCGAGTTGGGCGGCGGCCGCATTGGCCATGGATTCGAGCTTTTGCCAGCTGTCGGCAATTTGGCCCGAGACGGAGTCGCCCTGGCGGGCGATCGCCTCGCGCTTGGCGACAAGCGTGTTTTCCAGCAACTCGAACAGGGTGTCGGCTTCGCCGCGGATGGCGCGCATGCCGGCCTCTGACTGGGTGCGGCCCCGTTCGGCCTGCTCCTCCAGCGCGGCGAGTGCCTGAGCGAGCTGGTCGGCTGCGCCCGTCCCGCGGGTGGTGAGGGTGTCGAGCTCCTCGGCCAGGGTGCGGGCTGCCTGCTGGGCGCGTTCGGTCTGGGTTTCGGCCACGGTGCCCGTTTCCTCGAGCGAGGCGCGGAGCCGTTCGGCAGCCGACGCCGCCTGCGGCAGCACGGTCTCGAGGCTGCGGCTGGCCTCCAGCGCGCCGCTGGTGGCGGTGGTGAGGTCTACGACGAGACGCTGGGCTTCATGGGAGCGGGTTTCCAGCAGATCTGCTGTTGCGGCCAGTGTTTCGAGATCGGCGGTGAGGCTGCCCTTCAGGGCGTCGATTCGGGTAGCCGCGCCGGCGACCCGGGCCTCGGTTTCCTCCAGCGTGTCGGACTTGTCGAGGACGGGGATGCGCTCGCGCGGGCCCAAGGCGGCGGCGAGCGCATACATGGCGGCAATCGGTATCAGCAGGATGCCGAACTGCTGGACGGCCTGCGAGATGGTCTGCGGCTGGACGCCGTCGCTGGCCATGCCCCAGATGCCGAAGGCAAGCCAGACGACCCCCAGCAGGGTCGCGATCACGAACGAGAGGCGGATCGTGGTGACTTCAGACATTGCCCCGTTGTTTCCCTATCTCAGGTCTTCGGCTCAGTTCCCTTTACAGGCGATCTGTCAATTTTCGCCGCCATTCTGTCCGCTGCTGCGGGTGTCCGGTTCTTCCGCCTGCCTGAGAGCGCGCGCCGCGGCAAGGGCGACGAGTGTGAGGCCCGCAATCTCCCACAGCCAGAAGAGCATGGGTTCGCCGGCCAGCACCGCCAGCCAGATGGCGATTGTGCGGCCGTTGGCGCTGAGCGGTGCGGCGGCGCGCAGCGCGTGGGCGGCGCGCGGCTGCCAGAGCGCAAGGAGGCGGGTGCGTTCGTCTGGGGCTGCGGCCAGCAGCCGGGCGTCGAAGGGGCGGGCGCGGTTGCCCAGCAACACTTCGCCGCGGTTGTAGAGCCGTTCGGCGAAGCCGCCGGTCTCGGGCCGCACAACGGGCTGGAAGCTGCCGGCACGGCGGCGGATGTAGGTGGCGCGTTCGCCTTCGTAGAACTGGGCCTGGAGGGCGTGGGCGGCACCCGCCGCAATGGCAAGCGCAAGCGCAAGCCCCGGACGGGAATGGGTGAGGGCTAGCGCGAGATAGACGGCGACGAAGGTGGAATAATCTGCGACGCCGTCGAGCAAACGGCCCAGGTCGCTGCTGGTGCCGGTGGCACGCGCCAGCTGGCCGTCGAGCCCGTCCATCACGTGCCAGCCCACCATCAGCACGAATCCGGCTGTTGCCAGCCGCCAGTCCGTCCAGTGGGCATAGCAGGCCGCCGCC
>JBKDAC010000234.1:0-4243 GCA_046316515.1 Sandaracinobacter sp.
TCGTCGTCGTCATGTCAGGCGTCTCCAGCGGGGGTTTCGTTTGCGGCACTGTCTTGCAGCTGGGAAGCCGCTTGCGCGGCCGCCCAGTATTCGAGCAAGGCGTCGCGGCTGCGCAGGCCGGTGGCCGGCAGCGCATGGTTCACGATGTAGGTCGCGCCCGAGTGGCGGTTTTCCCACATGGACTGGTGGGCTTCGGGGAGGCCCTCCCACGGCACGACCGTGGGTTCGGTGACGTCCAGCAGGCCGGCCGAGATCATGTCGTTCATGCGCGCCACCTCGTAGCTGTTGCACAGGTGGGTGCCGAGGATTGCGGCGGTGGGCATCAGGATGCGGCGCTGGCGGGTCCATACCTGTGGCGCGTAGAAGGTGTAGCGGCGGCCCGACATGTTTTCGGTGAAGACGACGCGGCCGGTGAAGGGCTTCACCAGGCTGGTGGAGACGCCGAGCATGTCCTGACCTGCGCGTTCGATCACGAGGTCGGGGGCACCACGGGGGTTGTCGGGCGAGCGGAGGATCTTGCCCACCGCGCTGCCGAAGGGCTTCAGCACCTTTTCCTGATAGTCGCGAACGCCGGCCTTGAAGGTTTCGATGTCGACCTTCGCGTCGGCGAGGCGGGGCATGGTGACCGGCCAGTCGAAGTTGGCACCGGCGCGGCGCTTCAGATCCTCAAGGCTGACAATGCCTTCGACGCCGTCCTCGAGGCCGAGCGACTGGAGGAATTCGCGCTGGCCGTCGGTGCTGGTGACGACAACGGTGCGGGCCTGGAAGCGGCGGGCGGCCTCTATCAGCTGCAGGCCGGTTTCATCCAGCAGGTCACGGCTGAGCGGGCCATAGTAGAGGAGGACCGCCTCGCCGCCGCGAAGGCCTGCGCGCTGCAGCATTTCCTCGGGGCTGGCGGCGCCGGGCTTGCCCATGAAGCTGAAATGGTAGCCCGACGAAGCGCCATAGAAGGCGAGCGTGCCGCCCTCTTCCAACAGCTGAAAGCTGCGCGGGAAGGCGGTTTCGCCGGCGTGGCTGACGACATGGTCGGCGAGGCGCCCGCCGTTGAGCTTGCGATATTCGGCGAGGATGGGTTCGCCGGCCTTTTCCCAGGCCGCCCATTCGGAGGGATCTTCCGGCACGGCGGTGTAGGCGGATTTCCAGCGCGCGTCGGTTCGGTCGATGGCGCCGACGGCACCCTGCTGGCCCACGAATTCGGCGCGGGCCGTGGACGAGACGAGACCCGTCGCCTGAAGGCCGGTGCGGATGGAGGATTTCAGCGCATCGAGACCGGTGCCGGTGGCGCTGCCCTCAACGAAGATGGTGCGGCCCGGTGCAATCCTGAGTGTGGTGAAGAGGCAGCGCGAGACGGTGCCGAGGTTCAAGATGTAGCTGCCGGCCTGTTCGAGCGTGAGGTCGCCGGGCACATGGTGGAGCTGCGGGCCCTGCACCAGCAGGAACTGGGCGTGGCTGCCGGTTTCGGTTTCATAGCCCTGGATGGCAAAGCCCGCGAACATCGGGTCGATGCCGGCCTGGGGGCTGAGGAGATCGGACGTGCCGGAATAGACGGCGACCATGTCGCCGACCTTGAGGCGGCCTTCCCTCTTCACCTCGGAGCCAAGCGCCGCGATGAGGGCGATGCCGCCCGAGCCGGTGGTCTGCACATCCTCTTCGTGATTATCAAACGGGCTGACAGGAATGCCCGTCAAAGCCCAGATATCGTTGAAGTTCACTTCAGAGGTAAGCATGTAGACCAGCGCCTCGTTCGGGCCGGGCTGCACCACGTCGACGATCAGCTCGCGCTCGTGGCTGGCAGGCGGGCCGAAGCGCGGCGCGCCGGTGTCGGGATCGCGGGCGATGCCGAAGGCGAGCTGGGCTTGCGGGATCGGGGTGACGCCCGGGTATAAGGGCGCGCCGACGGGGAGGAGCTGGCCGGCCTCGATCATGGCCTGTTTTTTCGCGGCATATTCGTTATCGAGCCGCAGGCCGTCGCGGCGGACGGGGAGCGCGGGCGATTTCTTGTCGAGGAATTCGCGGATGCCGGCCTTGCCGCCTTCGGGGTCTACGATGGCTTCGGCGAAGCAGTCGGCCTCGCACCGGAGGCCCGCGGCCATGCCCTGTTCCCAGCCCGTGCGGACGGCGTCGAGCGCGCGTTCACCCGCCCTGCCCCGCCCGGCCCAATCGAGCTGGCGCAAGATGCGCTGGAGGAAATCATCCTTGAGGACGGGGTCGAGGGCGATTTCGGCCGGCTTCTGCCAGCGATCGACCTGCGCCATGCGGGTGACATAGGCGCGGCCGAGTTCGCTGTCGGCACCCTTTGCCACATAGGCGCGGATGAGGGCGTGGGCGGTGGAGAGGGCGTCGTTTGAGCCTTCCACCAACGTGTCGACGAGGCGCAGCGCGGCGGCGCGCTCGGCATCGATGTTGCGGCCACCCAGGATGAGTTCGAGCGCGTCGGTGAGGCCGTCGGCGCCCCAATGATCGGCGAGCAGGCGCGGCAGGCGCTGGGTGCCGCCGTAACCGGGCAGCAGGCGCAGGCGGATTTCGGGTTGGCCGAAGCGCGCGGTGGGTTCGGCGACGCGGTAGTGGCAGGCGAGCGCGAACTCCATGCCGCCGCCGAGCGCGACGCCCTGGATTGCGGCGATGCAGGGTTTGCCCATCTGCTCAATCTTGTTGAACGCGAGCTGGGCGTTGTTCGGAAGGACGCGGGCCTCGTCCTCGTCGTGGATATCCTCCAGCATCTGCCGGATGTCGGCGCCGGCGACGAAGCTGGCGGTGCCTTCGCCGGTGAAGACGACGGCGACGATATCGTCCTTGCGGGCGAGATGTTCGGCGACGATCACCAGCTCGTCGATGGCGCGCTCGTTGAGCGCGTTGACCGGCGCGTTGGTGACGGTGACGGTTGCGACCCGCTTGCCCGGCGCCAACTGGTTGTATTGGATGAGGAAATAGCGGTAGCGATCAAACAGCTGCTGCTCATCCGACAGGCGCTGGCGGCGCTGCCAGTCGTCGATGACCGTCTTCAATTCGGTGAGGCTTTCCGGGTTCCGGAGCGTGCTGGCGTCGCCGAGGTCGCCGCCTTCGACCAGCGCGCGGACCATGCGGCGCACATATTTGCCCGAGCGGGTTTCGGGGAACTGGCTGACCTCCAGGAAGTCCGCGGGCACGGCGACGGCGCCCTTTTCGGTGCGGACGAGATCGGTGAGGCGGCGCTTGTCTTCATGGGTCAGGCGGCGACCGGCCACTGGCGTGACGAAGGCGATGGGGGTGAGGCCCTTTTCGCGGTGCGGGGCACCGACGACCAGCACGTTGCCGACCGGGGAATTGGGATCGAGCGCCTTGTCGCGCAGGATGGCACCCTCGATTTCCTCGGTGCCCATGCGGTGACCGGATACGTTTATCACATCGTCCGAGCGGCCGTGCAGCGAGAAGCTGCCATCGGCGTGGCGGATCGCGAAATCGCCCTGGGTGTAGCAGGAAGCGCCCTGCCAGCGCTGCCAGTAACCCTTTGACCAGCGGTCGAAATCGCCCTTCCAGTCAGGCGACACCTTGCCGTCGGTGACGGTGAAGTTGGCGGCGTCGCCCCAGATGGTGCGGGCGAGGTACGGGTATGGCGCCTCGATGACGATTTCGCCCTTTTCGCCGGCTTCGGCCGGGCGGTGGCCGCCGGGGGCGTCGGCATCCTCCACCCAGACGTCGCCGAGCACCCAGGGAAGTGCCCAGGTGTGGGCGTCTGCGCGCAGCGGGTAATCGGTGTTTCCGTAGAAATGGGTGAAGGCGATGCCGCCGTGCTCGGTCGCCCAATAGCTGTTGGCGTACCAGGGAACGATATGCTCCATCCCGAAGGCCTGGACCGGCGGCGAGGTGGGTTCCGCGCAGAAGGTGGCGCAGCGCAGCGAGCCGAGGTCGTAGCGCTGGATGTCCTTCAGATTCTCCGGGTCGGACATGACCGACTTCAGGAAGGTGACGCCGGCCTTGAAGATGTTGACGCCATGCTTTTCGATCGAGGCGGCGAAGCGGCCCGAATGGGGGAAGACGGGCGAGCCTTCCGTGATGAGGGTGGTGACGCGGTTGGTGAGGCTGGCGGAGATCAGATAGCTCTGCCCGGTGATCCAGCCCGGATCGGCAACCACATACATGACGTCGCCGGGGCGCGCATCGAAGGCGACCTTCATAGAGTGCGCGATGCCGGCGGTGTAGCCGCCCTGGACATGGACCACGCCCTTGGGCTTTCCGGTGGAGCCCGAGGTGTAGATGAAGAACA
>JBKDAC010000235.1:0-10495 GCA_046316515.1 Sandaracinobacter sp.
CTTCCATGTAGCCCACGGGGAGGTATTCGCGTCCTTCCGATGATACGCTGGGTGCGATAATGACGGTTTCGCTACCTGACTGACGGACTTCCCCAAAACGATAAGGAACATTTGCCGCTTCCACAGTGGCCGCCTTCGGGCTTTCCAGTCGCATGGCTCGCACTGCCGCGATGCGCGTAGCAATGGTGGGAATCGTTAGAGCCTCATCCCGGTCGATATCATTGATCCAGAGGCAATAGCGTGAAAGTCCACGAATGAATTCTGCCGATCCAAGAATGGGACGAATGAATCGCCTGTGCTGCGAAAGGGTTAGGTCAAGTGCAGAAACTTCATCACTCGTAAGCAATAGATGCCCACCATCCGTTGGCTGATTGCCTTTGGTCATGGACGCCACTCCAGCAATGGGTGAAGAGCATTTGTCGATTTCCACGTTTGGACCAGCAACGAGATATGCGTTGATGTTCTCCGCTTCCTTAATAACAGAATCGTCATTGTCGGCTGGCGAGAAAAGATAGCGCACTTTTCCTGCATGATTTGAGATACCCACGATCGCTACGGTGACACCGGCATTGTGGCTGGCAAGGTTGGCCCACTTGAAAGAGGTATGGGCGAAGGCGATTTCGTGGCCGGTGGCAAAAATCATGGGCCATAAGATTGGAACCTGTTGGCCCTGACAAATGCTGTTGGTGGACACGAAGGCCGCAGCAGCATTTGTCTGTGTGCCATAGTCCGCTGCCTTCATGAACCATCCCGAAACGTAGTCGAGTGATTTCCAGCTTTTCGTGCGGTGATCGAAGATAGCCTTCAAGTCACCCTTCTGCTCATCATCCTGCCAAGTTGATCCGAGATATGGCGGGTTGCCGCAGATGTAGGTTTCGCCACCTTCGTTCTCAAAATCGATCTGGGCCTGATCTAGCGGTGTGCGAAACAAGTCATCGCCAACTAACTTCACGACCGTGCCAGTTGGCGGACAAATTGAAAACCAATCCAAACGCAACGCATTGCCGCAAGTGATCCAGTTTTCAGCGTTCAGTGGCAAGAATTCCGCGAGCGCCAATTTCTGACCGCGATAAAGGGTGTCACATTGGAACTCCGCAATGATAAGCGCGAGGCGGGCAACCTCTGCCGGGAAATCGCGCAACTCGATCCCGCGATAATTCGTCAACGGGATATCGGACTCGCGGCCTGCCTCATCACGTCGCCGGTTAATCTCCGCCTCGATCTCGCGCATTTCCTTGTAGGCAATGACAAGGAAATTGCCGCTGCCGCAGGCCGGATCAAACACGCGGATGCGCGCAATGCGATTGCGGAGATTGAGGAGCTTGCGGCCATTGTCACCTGCTTCCTCAAGCTGCTCGCGCAGGCTGTCGAGGAATAGCGGATCAAGAACTTTCAGGATATTGGGACGGCTAGTGTAGTGCATCCCGAGCGCGCCGCGCTCCTCGTCATCAGCGACGGCCTGAATCATCGATCCAAAAATGTCGGGATTGATCTGCGTCCATTTCAGGCTGCCGATGTGCAAAAGGTAGGATCGCGCGATGCGGCTGAAACGCGGCACCTCAAGGCTACCGGAAAACAGGCCGCCATTCACATAGGGAAAGACGTTTGCCCACGAGCGAGTGTCTGCCGTTTGCCGATCCTTGATCGGTGTGTTCATCGCGCGGAATATCTCGGCAATCACTTCATGGGTGTTGGAAGCATCCTTCTCGCTCATTTGATCGACAGTCGCGGTGAACAGGCCCGTGCCGTTGAAGATGTCAGTGTCCTCAGCGAAAAAGCAAAAGATCAACCTCGCCATGAAGTGATTCATGTCGGGGCGTCGATCTGTCTTGCTCCACTCGGGATTGTCTTTCAGCAGCTCGACATAGAGACGGTTGAGGCGGCTGGTCGCGCGAATGTCGAACGCGCTGTCGCGCACCTGCTTGACGGTGCTGATACCAGCCAAGGGAAGGAAGAAACCGAAATGCTCGGGGAATTCAGCAAAGGTGCAAGCGACCGTTTCGCCGGATTCGATATCCTCGGCCTCGAACATATCGCCGTCCGTTGCGAGAATGAATTGCGCTTTTGCCTTGATCGTCGCGGGGCTGGATTTTAGCGCAGCGAGCTTGGCGGTCACCTCACCCTGTGCAGCAACGGCGATGTGAATGTTGTTACGCTGTAACACGCCGCCGACATCGGAGTTGTTGCTATGTCCGTCGCGCAGACGTTTGATCGTCGCAGGCTTGTTGCCGAACGCTTCAAGGAATTGAAACGGAAATTCCGCTTTGTCGAACGGACGCTCTGCCAGTTCCGAAACTGCTTCTTCGATCTCAACGGCGTTCATAGTCTTCGACGGCCTCCTCCCGCCGGTCACTCGGTTGATCGGACTCGCCGACATATATCCGCATGAATTCACGGAGCACTTGCGCGGCAGGCCGATCCTGCTTTCGACATGCGGCTAGAAACTTCTCGCGAAGTTCTCGCTCGACACGAATCCGAAAGCCTGAGTCTTTCGCCGACATGGCGAGAGTGTAGCCAATGGATACACAAAACGCCAAGGGGAAAGTGCCGCCGTTGCGGAGCAATCTACAGGCGATCTGCGTCAGGCTGGGTTGCAAGGGGCAGGCACGCCCCTGCTCGTGATCCATCGGACGAATACGATGGTGCGCATCCACTCCGCATAGGGTTGGGCGATGGGGTTGAGGGGAGCGCGAAAGCTCCCTTCATCATGGGGGTGTCGGGGGAGCTGGAACGCTCCGCCTGACTGGTGATGGAACGGCCATACGTTACACCGACTTCGATGATCTCCTGATCGGATGCCATTGCCAGCAACGCTGGCATCTGGGCAATCGGATGGAGATTCGGAGAGGTCGGATTGCCGGTGGGGATGCAACGGGGCACGCGCAGCGGGTGCCCCTTGCCAAGGTCGCGATGGTATTACCATCGACACCTTGCGGATCACGCTATCGCGTAATCTGGCTATCGCGGAGTCGGTAGAACCGACAAGTTGAATTTCTGGCTCGGCACGAGAATGTGTGCCTTCGCTGCACTTTCCCCCACTTCGATTTTTGGTTGGTAACAAATATCGGCGGGAAAGGAAAACCGCTATGAATAAACAACCAAATATCTCTGCTTTGCTGATCGTGAACTTCGTTCTGCACTTTATCTCCGCCTGCATGGCAGGCGTGTGGATCAGCGAGCTAGTTTCGAGCGCAGGCGCGATGACGCCGCTCGCGTGGTTTGAAACGGCGCTCGCGGTGGTCGCGATTTCGATTGGGCTGAGCGCGCTCAGCTATATCGCGATCAAACATATTCCGACGCTGCCACTGTCGCAGCGACGGTTCGCCAAGTCCGGATTCTTTGGAGGCTATTCCGTGATTGCAGCCCTGCTTTTGTTCGCGGCTGCGTCAGTGTTCGCCGCTCCTGCCGGTGAACGCGCGCATGTGGAATTTGCGCATCAGGAATTCAAAACCGAAACAGAGCTGCGCCGCAGAGCAGTTTCGACGATTGAAAATCGCGAACCATTTCTGATCGACTGCGAAAATGTCGGTGCTGCGATGAGCAATCAGGAAGGCGCAACCGGCGCATTCAGCCGCGAAGGCGGTGATGTCGGGCGCGTTGCGATCACCCTGCGCAACATCGCTGACGGGTGCAAAAGTGCGCGCAATTCAATCTATGCAAATCGCGCATATCTTTCGCGTCAATTTGCGCGCGCAGATCGAATCTTGATCGATCTGCGGCGCGTGATCGATTCTGAAAATGATCGTCGCAAAAAAATGGTCGATGCGCGCAAGCTCGCAGACGAATGGCAGCGTGTGATGCGCGGCATCAATGATGCGCTTGCTGCCGAGGCGCTGATCGCTGCCTCGGAATCGCTGACCAAAGATTGGCACGCGGCTGGTCTGCCGGTCGCCGCTGCGAACGCGATCACGCAAAACTTCGACGGCATCGCAGATGCCCTCGTCGAAGGTCTCGACGATATCGCGGCGCTCAAAGAACGTCCGCTGCCGGGAATTCCGGTCGTCTCGAATATCGCCTATTTGGGAATGTATCCCGACGCCACGCTGAGTGCTCTGGCGATTGGCGCTATCATCGAATTGATACCGCTCGCAGTTATCGTGCTTGGTATGTCGATGATGGAGCGCGCCAATATGCCGCGCGTTCCATCACAGCCGTCGCCGGTCGCGCCATCGGCAATTGCAGTGCAACCCAAGCGGCAATACAAGCGTCGCACGCCAAAGAGCGGCGCGTAATCAGCCATGATCGAAAAAAGCTAGCGCGAGGCGATGTCACCATCGCCTCGCGTTTTGGCGTCACCACCATGCGTAGTAGGCAATAGATCGGCCTTGCGCGATTTCCTCTCGGGCTTTGCGGATGAATTCGAGATCATCCTCACGTTCTTCGCCATTGGTTTCGCCGAAGAAAAATCCCGTTGTAGCAGGTAGCTCATTGGCGATGATCACACGTTCCAAAACATCAAGGTCGTCCGGCGTGATCTCAACGGTATTGCAGTTGAAATCTGAGCTTGTCCCGCCCTTCTCGAAATAACGCTCAGCCATCCAACCGTGAAGGTTTGGATGCTTGCGCCAGTAATGGAGATTGCGGCGTTCCCAGTCTGGAATATTGTCGATCTCGAAATCGACGGGCGGACGGATATCGTCCTTCGGTAAAGTGTAAGCATACATATCAAGTCCCATGATGGTCTCCTTTGTTATGCCGCACGACCATTCGCGCGGCTGATGGAGACAGGCGGCACACGCCGATTTGCGCCCGCAACGCCCCTACACGGTCAGGCTTCGCCTGAGTGGTGCGGGCTGGGACTTGCGGGCATTAGCAAAGCGAACGGGTGCAAGGGTCGAAACAATTCAGCTCGCGATTGTGCTCTTGCATAACAAAGCGAAGGATGGATCAGGGCGAGACGATAACAATGCCGCTGTCGCAACCGTCAAACGCCGCCCTCAAGTTTCCGTCGCTGGCGGTAAAATTCACGCAGACGTGAAAGGCAATTCTCGTAGGACTCGCGACTGAGAACGTCGGCAGGGATGCCTTCGGCTGTGCCTTGAAAGAAAATCAGCTTCTTCAACGATGGCAGGCTGCACAATCGTTCGAGCGATGCGTCGATATGACAGCCGTTGAAAATCACGTCTTCAAGATTGGGGAGGGCGGCAATCGGATCAAGATTCCGAATGCCAGTGTCAGAGCAATCGACGTAATTGAGCTTCGTGCAATTCTCCAAACCATCGAGCGATGACACGTTCGTATCTTCGCAGCTCAGGAATTCCAGCTCAGGGCAATTCCGCAACGGCGACAAATCAGCGATGTATGTGCTGCCCATGTAAAGTCGCTTCAGCTTTTGGGCATCTTTCAGGATCGCGATGTCTTCGACATTCGTGACGCCGCAAAAAAGCTGTTCAAGATTGCTGACACTCAGTCCGTTTAGGCTGTCGAGCTGAATGTAGCTGCAATCCAGCACCTGCAAATTTTTGAGCGCGCCGAACGGCTCGACGGTTGTGACAAGCGTCGAGCAAACGCTTAGATGCGTAAGGCCATCGAAAAACATCGCCTGATCCGGCACAGAGTCGATGAAAAGGTTGTAGAAGCTGATCTTGTTCGTCCGCTCCTTCTTTTCCTGCTCAACGCGCCGGTTGGCAATCTCCCAGTCGATCAAATTGATTGGTACGCGGGAATTGATGTCGATGCGCTTCATCACGCCGCGCTTCGATGCGTTGTTACGGCCTTCGCCGCCTTTTAGAAAATAGCCGATGAAGGGATCGAGATCGCGCGCAGCATCCATGAATTCTTCAAACTGGCTGCGCGTCCGCGACCATTGATAGAAAAGCATGATGGCAACAAAGCCGCCTGCGAACGCACGCTTGGCATCATCGCACTTCTTGCCAACCTGCCCCCGTGCAACGGCATCAATATTATCGAGCGGCACATGGTAATCGGCGAAGTGATCGCGCGCGAACTCAACGAACGATTGATATGTTTTCGGTCGCTCTCGCGCCGAATAATCTTGAAACGATTCGATCATCTGAAACAGGCAGGCGGATTTTCCTGCCTTGGCAATGCGCGCTGTGCGTAGGTCTTCGCGAAGAATTTCGCTTAGCTTCTTGAAATCGCTGTAATCCATGTCGCCTTTTCTCGTTTGCTCCAAGACGTAGATTCAATCGATGCGCTTGTGAAGCGGGCGCAACAATGTGCGCCTGCCGGTGTCGCACCAACCCTCGGCGCAAATTCCGGAATCTTTGCCCACACTCTCCGGAAATTTTCCGGACACAGTCCGGACGACCCAGCTTACCCCATCTGGCATCTATAAATCACTGATCAGGGCTTGGTAGACCCAAGCGCGGCCGCTCCCCACTAAATATGAGGAGCACGAGTGATGCACATTCGCAATTCACTCCATAGTAACTGCTGCTGTGATGTTGAAATCACTTCTCGCAGCCCGTCAATTATCTATGTTCCTAGCGCAGATATTCTGCGCGAGACATACACCATTTTCAATCTGGCGATTGCTTATGCGGGAATCGCGCCGCGCGTTTCGCGGCGTCGCCTAATTGATTGGGTGTATGATCGGATCATGCAATGCGAAGCGGTCGTGATCGATCACGATGGTATCGAAATCGATTTGCACCGTGTCGATGTCGATGGAATTTTCGGCGATGATTGTTCGGCGTCATGGGCTGGCGATTTTCTGGCTGGCCGTGTCCGTCCGCGCAAGCTGGCGGCATCACAGAAAATCGCGGCGCGCATCAAGCTTTTGTGGATCGCACTCGCCGCGCATAATCCTGCGGCGGCACAAGATGTGCTGCGCTAAATCCGGAGTTTGCCCCACTCAGCGTGGTGATCAATGATGTGAAGCCTCCACCGGAATTTTCCGGTTTGGAGGCTTCACTATGACTGCTCAATATCGATTGGAATATGACGAAAACGGTGCGCGCCAAGTCGGCGATGCAATCGTGCCGAGTGTTGCGCCGCGCGAAAAAGCGGACAAGCCAAAGCGTCGTCGCCGCATTCCTAGCTCCGTTCAAACTGCAATCACAGTCGTGATCTGCGGCAGCTTGTTTTTCGCTGCCGTCCGCTTCGCACCCGAAGGCTGGCGTCCGCAAGATTTCACTGGCGAGTATGTCGGTGATGTTGCGGGTGAAGTGAAAGAGAACGAGGGTGCCATTGATGCCGAAGTACAAGCCTATGTGAATGGCGTGCGCTCGGCATACGAACAGCGCAATGCCCAGTATGGCCGTATCGTTGAGGGCTATCTCGAAGCGTATAAATCTTCGCTCGCCATCAATCAGCAGCAAGTGGATGCGGCCAATCGGCTTCGCGGCGCATACGTCGAACGCCAGATGGGCCAAGCAATACAATCCAGTGGTAGCAATGTCGGCATAGCCAACGCAGCCGAAGGATTGGGTCAGTTGCAAAACTGGCTCACCCCAGGTTCTGGCGATGCCACGCTTGAGGAAGCTGAGCGTCAACGCCGCATCGCGGCTGATCGTTTGCAGAACACCACAATTGAAAGTGCGAGCATCGATCTCGCAGGCCTCGTCAATCAACTGCCGAGTGAGGATGCGCTTCGTCAGCGGATTGATTCGTTGCCGCCGATAGCTCTGCCGCCCGAACCCGCCTTCATGCGGGAGCGCAACTGATATGCGCGGCGGGAATTTTCTGAACTGGGCTGAGCGCGCAAGCGCGCTTGTGCGGCAAATGAACGAAGCCGATCACGCGCGCGCCGCGCGTGATCGTGCGCTCGAACTCGAAGAGGAGATGCGTAATGCAAAGCCGTCTGGCGCTCTTGGCGACGGGCGGCTTGGTAATTTGGATGATTGCAAACGTGCCGGAATGCTGAATAGCCAAGGCCTGTTCCTCGGCGCATTCGGTGAATTCGGGCATTTCCTGTTTCACAATTCTGAGGAGTCGCTCCTTACCTATAATCGTGCGGGTGGCGGCAAAGGTGTTACCCTCATCCAAAATAACCTCGCACATTGTCGTGATCGCACTTTGATCGTTGTCGATGTCAAAGATGGCGAGTTGGCATTCTCATCGGCGAAGCATCGTGAAGAGCTGCTCGGCACGGCGGCAATCTATCTCAATCCATACGGGCTTCACGGCTTGCCGAATACCAATATCAATCCGCTCTACCGGCTGGTTGAGGTGATGTTGGCGGGCGGCTCACCGGATGGTGAAGCCGAAGCAATCTGTGAAATTGCGATGCCTGCACCGTCGCGAGCCTCTGGTTCCGATTGGCCGCGCAAGGGGGCAATCCAAGTTGCCGCGATGCGCGCCGAATATCTGGCACGCTTCAAACCTGAGTGCTGCACACTCCCTGAGCTTTGGCGGTTTTGTAATGGCGATGATGAACATTTCGCGATGGAATTTTCGTTAATGGCAACGTGCGGAATCGAGTCCATCGAACGCCGCGCGATGTCATTTGATTCCATGCGCCGCACGGCGGAAAAACAATGGGAAGCCATTCGCAGCGAAGCCTCAACCGCGTTCAACGCATTCGAGCCGGGAAAATCTTTGGGCGATGCCTGCTCATCGCACGAAGTTGATCTGACGCGCGCCAAGCGCGAGAAGCTCACAATCTACATCATCCTGCCTGCCAACCGTATCGACGTTGCAAAATCATGGGTCGCGATGCTGATCGGCATGATGACGGAAACAATCGCGGCGGCGCGCGGGCCGGTGCGCACGACATTCATCGTCGATGAATTTGCCAACCTACCACGTGTGCCAAGCATCTTGCGCTCGCTCCGGCTCTATCGTGGGCTAGGAGTGAGTTATTGGTTTTTCAGCCAAGGCCGTCACGCGCTCACAAGCCAATGGTCGCGTGAGCAAGTGAAAGACATTGAGGATCAAGTCGGCATTATCACCATGAAATCGGTGTGGGAGCCTGATCTCCTCAAAGACATCGAACTCTGGTCGGGGACAAAAACGATCCTGCAAAATGGTGTCAGCCATTCGGGCGGCGTTGTGCAAACGGCAAACGCCAACCTTTCCGAAAACAAGCGCCCCGTGCTGCAAGCGGGTGATGTGATCGCACTTGGCCCCACGCGACAGGTGATCCGCGTGGCATCAATGCCGCATCTGCTGATCAGCGATGCGGTTCCCTATTACACCGTCGATCCGTGGAAGGATCAGGTGCGCGATGTGCGTGACCTTCACAAAGGCAATACAGAATGAGCGATACCTCGACCATCACTCCGCGCTTTAATAGAGCGTCGGCAGAATCGGTGCGCTCGTCAGATGTCCAAGCGCGTCTCGATGAAGCGATGCGTCGTATGGATAAACGCTTTCGCGAATGCGAACCGAACCTGACCCAAACCAAATATGGCGAGCTCCTGACTAAGCAAGGCAATACGATGGAATTGAGGCCGAGCTTCGGGCAGGACAATCCAACCGACCGACTTTGGAAGGCGGCGAAGTATCAGGTCAAGCAAGAGCATCATTTGCGCTGCTCCAAGATCATCAAGGTTGCTCAACGAATGAGGGGCCAAGATCGTGGTCTTGAACGCTAGGAACGGCAGGTTTCTGCGGATAAACTTGCAATTTTGATACAAATGTGCGTATAA
The DNA here is from genome assembly GCA_046316515.1 of Sandaracinobacter sp. GTDB lineage: Bacteria > Pseudomonadota > Alphaproteobacteria > Sphingomonadales > Sphingomonadaceae > Sandaracinobacteroides. The sequence continues at coordinate 9,555 of JBKDAC010000235.1, forward strand.
TTATAATATAATGTGGCGCAAACTGATGACGACATTCCAGTTTTCCCCACGTTGGTTTCGACCATAAACCAAAATCACTTTCACGCTGCTTGGGTAATCCGAGCACAGTCGTGATGGTGATTGTGATGAATGAGATTGTCGGAATTTCGTCTGCTGAGTTTGATCAATATCGGGCGCTCGTCGCTGATATTGAAGGAATGACTGACCAGCAGAAAGAGGAAGCAATTCTCATTGTCGTCAACATGATGAAGGCCTTTGTCGATGCCGCATGGGGCGTGCATCCAGAGCAACTTGCCATCGAAAATCGCAATATCTCTGCTTCACAAAATGCCGGTGAAGGTGGTAAGATAATGCTTCTTGGCAAAGCCATGACTGTTGACCTCGGTGCTCTGAATGAGCGCGATGGCGCGATCACCCAAAACAAAAACAAGGATTTTGCGCCATGACAAATGCGCCACCAAAGACAGCCGTGATCTATTGTCGCGTATCATCGGCTCAGCAGACGACGCGCACTGACGGCCTGTCATCACAGGAGCAACGATGCCGCCTGTTCTGCGAGCATAAGGGCTATGAAGTCGTCCACGTATTCAAGGATGATATGTCGGGCAGCGTCGCGAGACGCCCCGGCATGGATGCGATGATCAAATTTCTGCGATCAACGCGGAAACATTCCCATGTCGTCGTCATTGATGACATCTCGCGCCTTGCGCGCGGGATTGATGCGCATTTGCAGCTTCGTGCGGAAATCAACGCAACCAGCGCGACATTGGAATCTCCGTCCATCGAATTCGGCGAAGATTCCGACAGCAAGCTTGTCGAGAATCTGCTGGCCTGTGTCAGTCAGCACGCGCGGCAGAAAAATGCCGAACAAACTCTCAATCGGATGACAGCCCGAATGCAGCAAGGTTTTTGGACATTCCAAGCGCCTTGGGGATATAGAT
>JBKDAC010000236.1:0-6167 GCA_046316515.1 Sandaracinobacter sp.
GCATCGGCGCTTGCAACACCGCAAGCTCGCCGCCTAACAACAACCCCCAGCCGAGGCCCGCACTCCGCTAAGCGACGCCGCAACCTGTGCCAAAAGTTCTCACGACCGACACTGCCCGTCACGGGCAACCCCTACACCCGCGACGGCGGCGGATTCCACTTGGTCGAGTCGGTCCTCTGTTTTCTAGACATCCTCGGTTATCGCGAACTGATCGCGACCGGCGGCGAGGCCGCTCAGCACACCTTCCATCAGGCGCTTGCCGACAGCTACCCGATGATGCTCGCCGAGATGGGCTACGTTGCCGAGGAACGGGATCGCTATCCGCCGCTCTTCGCGCTCAAGACCTTCACGGACAACATCGTCCTCGCCCGCCCGATCGGCCGGCGCAACGACGGCGAATCCGAACTCGGCAATGTCGCGATGGCGGTGGGGGCATTGCAGACGCAGCTCGCGCTCAAGGGCTTCTTCGTGCGGGGCGCGATCGCGGTCGGCCCCGCTTATGTCGACGATTTCGGCGTGTTCGGCGACGCTTTGCTCGAAGCCTATCAGGGCGAATGCCAGCTCGCGCGCGATCCACGCATCATCCTGTGCGCGTCGGCCCGGGAAAAAGTCATCCAGCATATCGGCTATTATGGGGATCCTGCGAGTTCGCCACAGAATCGCGAGATGCGCCAGGACAGCGACGGCCAGCCCTTCGTCAGCTATCTCGAACACCTCGCGCCGGCGCCCTACGAGGGTGGGTTCGGGCTCCACGAACTCGCCGTACATCGCGACGTGGTGATGGAACGGCTGCGCCGCTTTCGCGGCCAGCCGATCCTCTGGGCGAAATACGAATGGGTCGCGCGCTATCACAACCACTTTTGCCAACGCTATGCGGACCTATGCGACGATGGCCTGCTGGTGCCGCTCGATTCCCTGCGTCGCGGCTTCAGCGACATCCTGTAGTGACCTGAATGTGCGACATGTCTGATCCAGTCGTCGCGGACCCTTACAGCGCCTTGCGGCCTCGCCTCGCGGCGAAGCTCGCCGGCTTCTCGGCGGCGGTCCCGGATTCTGCCGACAGGCCGAAGATGATATCCTATCGACCAGACCGGTCGCGCTTCCCCGTGCCCGAATTGGTGCTCTTCGCATTGCGCGACGTGCTTGGCTGGCGCTGGTATGGTGCGGGTGAAAAGGTGCGATGGACCGTGTCCGGCGCAATCGACGGCCAACCGATCGCGTTCGAGCTGCGCAAGTTTGGCTTCACGATCTTCCGTCCGGAGGGACGTGAGGATCTCGACGAGCGTATCCAGGGCCAGCTTCAATCGGCGCTGCGCGAAGTGGAACGCTTCCTCGCGCCAGTTGCAGAAAGGCAGGTTGCGCTGGGTGAGGTGCTGATCGTCAACCGTTTCATCGAGTTTGACGGCCGGTATCGCTTCTTCCGGCAACTCGCTGACGACGCCTATGCGCGAGGCGCAGGGCCGGTTCGGAAAAACGAACATGGTCCGGCGGATACCAGCGTTGCGAGGCTCAACGAGGCTACTCGTGCGATCAATGCAAAGCTCGCTGCGACCCGAGAGGGCTTCTTCTATTCGACGGCGATGGTCGACAGCTATTTCAGCAGTCTCGAACATCGCCTGGTACTGCTGCGCGCCTTTACCGGAACGCCCTTGGCCGAGGGCGAATTGCTGCGCCTTCTCGCGGCAAAATGGAATGAAAAGCTCAAGATGATTCTCACCCCGCCGTTTTCGCGCGACGTGGAGTCGGCGCTGGGGCGGATGCGCCGGATCAAGGAACGCATCCGAAACCCCTTCGCCCATGGAGGAGTCGAGAACGACAAGGGGTCGCTGTTTTTCCACCTGCCCAAGATCGGCGCGATACCCGCGAACTTCACGCATTTTGAAGACAGCGTTCGCTTCTCCGTCTTACCTGTCGACGCCGACGATCATGCCGAAAGCTGTGCCACGTTCGACGCGCTCGATGCGCTGCTATCCACTGGCAGGCTTGCTGGGCCGGACCAGTTGCTGAAAGGCAGCGTCGATCCGTCGTTCGACGCGAAAACCCTCGCCGAATATGCCGATGCACTGGCGGGTGGAGCCGAAGCGGTCGAGGCGTTCATCGAGCATTGGTCAAGCGCATGGGAGCGCCACGTCAACATGGACTATTGAGCGGGCAACTGTGGCGCGCCTCCGCTCGGTCTCACCCGATCGCAAGGTCTGATCGACCGCGCCCAAATTGCCAGTTTATTCCGTCAGGTCGCACGATCCCCGAGGCCGCCTTGCCGATGTCCGGCGAAGACGAACACCTCGGACCCGGTTTCCGCATTGATGCGATCGGCGGTGAGTGACGACAATCTCGATCCGGCTACCGGCTGGCGTAGATAGGCAAGTGGGGCGCGCCATCGAGACGTTCCCGGCGTAGGCACCAAAATAATGCCAAGAATTTAAGTCAAAGCTCGATCGGGAGACCCACGACAATTGTAGCTGTCCGCCCGACGTAATCTTCATCAATCTGAGCAGGAACTGTCCGCTTTCAGGATCAGCCGCAGTTCCAACGAGCTTCCGAAAAGAGGGCGCAAAGCCGTCGTCCGCTGGTGAACGATAGCCGATCGGTATTCGGACGCCCTGCCCAGCCGCCTGCCGGAACCAGTGCGCCCAGTGCACCGGGCCGGCCAACCGAGTCTCACATAGGTGGTACTTTAATATTTGCGCTGGAGGGCGGCTAAACGTACAGTCTGCGCCATGACTGGGATTGCCATCGGATACGCACGCTGCTCCACCGACAAGCAGGACCTGACCGTCCAACGCGAGGCACTAATGAAGCTGGGGGTGGCGGCCGAGAGGATCTACACCGACCACGGCCTCACAGGTACCAATCGCCAGCGGCCGGGTCTCGACCAAGCGCTGGCCGCAGTCCGCGCCGGGGATACATTAGTCGTGCCAAAGCTCGATCGCCTCGCGCGGTCGGTGCCTGATGCCAGGGCGATCGCTGACGAGTTGCTGAAGCGCGGCGTGAAGTTGCAGCTGGGTTCGACCGTCCACGACCCCAGCGACCCGATGGGCAAGATGTTCTTCAACATTCTCGCTACGTTCGCCGAGTTTGAGAGCGATCTCATCCGTCTTCGCACCCGCGAAGGCATGGCGGTGGCCAAGGCCAAGGGAAAGCTGAAGGGCAAGAAGCCCAAGCTGTCCGACAAGCAGCAGAAAGAGCTGCGCCGGATGTATGACACCGGCGAGTATTCCATCAGCGACCTATCCGATCTGTTTCAAGTGGCCCGGCCGACAGTGTACCGTACCTTGGCGAGAACCCGCGAAGCCGATTGAAGCCATGCAGAACGCCGGACAATGCAGCCCCCCGTGACCGTCACGCAAGCGAACAGAAGCTGCCAAGCTGCGGGCGGCTTGTTTACAAATCGGCATCAGCGATTGGTGTTATAGCGTGACGCCGTTGTATGGTCTGGGTGAACAATGCGTAGAGGATCTTCGCTCTTGAGAACTGCAAAAGCGGGAGTGTTGAGCGCCATTCTGATGGCATGTGGAAGTGCGGCAGTTGGTGGCCAAGCCTTGCAGGACAATGGGCGCTCCGATGCGGAGACTCGCCTTTCACTGACTAACCGCCAAGTAGAAATCATTCAGACGGTTCGTTCGGTGGACGGCTATGTTGACGAAAACCTGCACAAGGAGTTCTGGGCCCTTATGCCAGCAGCCCTGAGCGGTTCGCCACAAGCACGCTACCTTTTAGAACGACTACTCTCGGACGTAAGGGAGGAGAGAAGTGATTTTCAGAAGCAGAGCTGGCTGAGCGCCAAGGAGAGTCTGACAGCAAGAAGAGTCGTTCGGACCAAAGGGTATCTTGATGCCTGCGCTGCTGTGCTCGCAGCCTCGGACAATCCTGGATATCAATCCAAAATACAGGAAAGTATTAGATCAGCAGAAAGGCTCATTGCCGCTGCAGCCAGCGGTTCCCCGCTTGATGTGCCTGGCGGCCGGACATTCATTACATTCGACGTCATCGATCAAATATTAGGTGGTATCGAGGCTAGTGAGTTTCGCTTTGCCAAACTAGTCGATCCAACATGGGACGGCAAGTTGACGTTGTTCCAATATCCCGAGGCGCACATTGCCACTCTGGCGCTCACTCCATTTAAGGTCAGCCGACAGCGGATCGCAAATTCAGGCGCTCGTAACGTTGAGATGCTGACGCTTAGCAGAACGATTGGCGGCAACACTTATGTCGCCATTGGCTTCACCCGGATGGAGAACAGGTACTCAGATCCGATTAGATCTCTTATTTCAAATGCTACAGCCGCGATTGATGGCAGCGGCGCGACTGGTCGCCCACCTATCAGCATGAAATGGCAAGGGTACAATTCTGCGTTGGCCTCGGGATTGGCTGACACGTCAGAGGGAAAAATCTTCATAAGTGTCAGGGTCGTCGAACTGCCCGCTAAAGGGCTATTTCAGTTCCTCGCTGTGTCGCAGGTCTCTGCGGCCGAGGCCCTCAATCAGAGAGCATCTCTAGAAGAGTCCGTGCAGTTTCTTCTTTAAGCGTCCGGTTCCGCGGAGTGCGCGTTCAACTGAGGTGCTCTACTACATAATCAGGGCTGCCAGACCATGTCAGTCTGTGCATCCCACCTTGGACGACCGACTGCACCGCGTTCGGCCGCAGTGCGACGATACAGGTGCCTCCGGGGTGGCGCACGGAAGGGTAGATGATTCCATTCAGGTCCGCAGCCCGGGCCTGCGAGGCAACTAGATTGCCAGCAGGGTATCCAACAGCCGGATTGGGATCGAGGCAGGCATGCTCCGGCATCCCGCGCAAATCCACAAATACGCCGGCCATGCTTGCAAGCATCTCTCGATACTCAACCACAGCATGGAAACTGTTCGCGTCGGCTAAGGCCCGTGTTAGGTGAAAGCCCACCTCGGCTATGCAGGTCTCGACCGCCAGCGCAGAGTACCAGGCGCCGCGATCGGATGGGTTGAACCGGTTCATCTGCCACGGCTTGGCGTAGGCAAAACTGGCATTGATGAACTTCGCATGGGCGACCCCGTGCACGAGCTCGGTCGCGGGCAGGGAAGCGGTGCCGCGATCCTCTGCGACGAGCCGGCCGCTGGTCGCGCCTTCGATCTCGGCAAGCAGATCAAGCTCGTCCTTGTTGTCGGCAAGTGGCGCCATAACCGCCTCACGCAGCCGTGCGCTCGAGACAAGGCGAATGGTGCGCGGGAACGCCTCCCGGATGGTCGGCAGCGGGAACGCCGCTGCTTCGTCAGAGCCCGCCACGCAGCGCGTCGATATACTGTCGGGTTTCAAGCATCCGCGGAATGCCGCCCTCGATCATCGCAGCAATCGGCGACTGGCGCGCGAATATGGGTCCGCGGTTGGGCAGCGACGGCCAGCGATCAGCCATACCGTCTGCAAACAGCAGGTGCAGCCCTTTGAAGATGCCGATGAGCGCTGATGCACGGGTCAGCTGGTCCTGGCTAAGCACACCGTCCCAACGCCCAGCTTTGATGCGGTCCCACGTGCTTTCCGACACACCCAGCAAAGCTGCCGCCTCCGCATTGCCGGCGCCCCAGGCTCCGGTAAGGCGGACAACTGCTTTCGCAGCGGCGCCCGTCAGGCGACGACGATCGGATTCGTCGGCAAAGGTTTGAAGATCGGAAGGAACGCTGCGAGGACGCTCTAGCTCAACGACGTTGTTCATGTGGCACCTCTTGACGCGGAATATCGCATCACGTGGTGCGAATGTCAAGTCGGTACGGGCGTCTAGAATCTGTCCTGCGTCCAACCTACTCCACTCGCATGTGGAGCAATGCCCCTGCCCTAAGCGTGACGACATCCTGTTTCGGAGCCAGCCCCTGGATCGAGCTCCTAGCTGCTCAAGCTGCGAGATGCTCAAGATCGTAGCGCTTGAGCCAAGGCAGTAAGGGCTGCACTGAACTTGCAGGATAGAGTGAATTGCGTGCGAAGTCGGCCACCCGCGCTAGCTCGTTTCTCAGGAAGTCGACGGCCGCCTCCTCGGCCGAGATATGACCGTCGGGCATCACAACAACGAAGTCGTAGATGGTCGCGTGGTCCTTCCCTGGCGAACGACGCAGGATGCGGCCGCGGCGCTGGATGAACTGCCTAGGATTGCGTGAGCTAGCGATTAGGTAGGCAGTCCGGCACGCTGGAACGTCAATGCC